>WFVN01000245.1 GCA_015491615.1 Gammaproteobacteria bacterium | reverse complement strand
GGGGAGCGGCGGGCGTCGCCGTAGCGTTCGGCGTCCGCCTGGATCTCCTTCTTCACCAGGGTGCGCAGGCGCCGAGCGGAACCCAGGGTGCGTTCCAAGTCGGCCCGCTCCTTCTCCAGCTCCGCCTGCTCGGCGCGCAGCTTCATCTCTTCCAGGCGCGCCAGGTGGCGCAGCTTCAGTTCCAGAATCGCCTCCGCCTGGGTGTCGCTGAGGGCGAAGCGGGCCATGAGCTCACCCTTCGGGTCCTCCTCCTCGCGGATGATACGGATCACCTCGTCGATGTTGAGGTAGGCGACGAGCAGGCCCTCGAGGACGTGCAGGCGGCGGGTGACCTTCTCCAGGCGGTGCTCCAGGCGCCGGCGCACCGTCCCCTGGCGGAACTGCAACCATTCCGATAGGAGTACCTTCAGGGGCTTCACCTGCGGGCGCCCGTCCAGGCCGATGACGTTGAGGTTGACCCGGTAGCTGCGTTCCAGGTCGGTGGTGGCGAAGAGGTGATCCATGAGGGCCTCGGCGTCCACCTTCCGGTTGCGCAGGGCGATCACCAGGCGCACCGGGTTCTCGTGGTCGGACTCGTCCCGCAGGTCCTCCACCAGGGGCAGCTTCTTGGCGTTCATCTGTGATGCGATCTGCTCCAGGATGCGCGCCCCCGAGGCCTGGTAGGGCAAAGCGGTGACGACGATGTCCTGGCCTTCCCGGACCCAGCGGGCGCGGGCGCGTACCTGCCCCTGGCCCTTCTCGTACAGGGTGACCAGCTCCTCGCGGGGGGTGACGATCTCCGCCTCGGTGGGATAATCGGGGGCCGGCAAGTGCGCGCACAACTCGGCCGTACTGGCCTCGGGGTGCTCCAGCAGGTGCACCAGGGCGGCGGCCACCTCGCGCAGGTTGTGGGGCGGGATGTCGGTGGCCATGCCCACGGCGATGCCGGTGGTGCCGTTCAGGAGCACGAAGGGCAGGCGCGCCGGCAGCACCCGGGGCTCCTTCAGAGTGCCATCGAAGTTGGGCACCCAGTCCACCGTGCCCTGGTCCATCTCCTCCAGGAGCAGGCGCGCGTGCGGGGCCAGACGCGCCTCGGTGTAGCGCATGGCGGCGAAGGACTTGGGGTCGTCGATGGAGCCCCAGTTGCCCTGGCCGTCGATGAGGGGGTAGCGGTAGGAGAAGGGCTGGGCCATGAGGACCATGGCCTCGTAGCAGGCGGCGTCTCCGTGCGGGTGGTACTTGCCCAGCACGTCGCCCACCGTGCGCGCCGATTTCTTGTGCTTGGCGGCGGCGGACAGGCCCAGCTCGGACATGGCATAGACGATGCGCCGCTGCACGGGCTTGAGACCGTCGCCGATGTGCGGCAGGGCGCGGTCCAGGATCACGTACATGGCGTAGTCCAGGTAGGCCCGCTCGGCGAAGTCGTCCAGGGGCAGGCGTTCGATGTCGTCGGTGACGGCGGCGTTCATGGGGTCCTCACAGGGCGATCTGGGCCAGGTTACCTTTCTCTTCCAACCAGGCGCGGCGGTCGGCGGCGCGCTTGCGCGCCAGGAGCTTGTCCATGAGCCGGTCCACCGCCTCCTCCCCGTCTTCGGGGAGAGTGAGCTGCACCAGGCGGCGGGTGTCCGGGTTCATGGTCGTCTCGCGCAGTTGCAGGGGGCTCATTTCCCCCAGGCCCTTGAAGCGCACCACGCTCACCTTGCCCTTGAGGCGCTCCGCACGGATGCGTTCCAGCACCGCCTCTTTCTCCTCGTCGTCGAGGGCGTAGAAGACCTGCTTGCCCACGTCGATGCGGTACAGGGGCGGCATGGCCACGTACACGTGCCCGGCGGCCACCAGGGGCCGGTAGTGGCGCCAGAACAGGGCGGTGAGCAGGGTGGCGATGTGGGCGCCGTCGGAGTCGGCGTCGGCGAGGATGCAGATCTTGCCGTAGCGCAGGCGGGAGAGGTCCTCGGCGCCCGGCTCCACGCCGATGGCCACGGAGATGTCGTGCACCTCCTGGGAGGCGAGGACTTGCTCCGGGTCCACCTCCCAGGTGTTCAGGATCTTGCCGCGCAGGGGCATGATGGCCTGGAACTCCCGGTCGCGCGCCTGCTTGGCCGAACCACCGGCGGAGTCCCCCTCCACCAGGAACAGTTCCGTGCGGTTGAGGTCCTGACTGGTGCAGTCGGCCAGCTTGCCCGGCAGGGCGGGGCCACCGGTGGTGCGCTTGCGCTTCACCTTCTTCGCCTGGCGCAGGCGTTTTTGCGCGTTGGCGATGGCCAGGTCGGCGATGGCCTCCCCCTCGGGGACGTGGCGGGACAACCACAGGGCGAAGGCGTCGCGGACGATGCCGGAGACGAAGGCGGCGCCGCCGCGCGAAGAGAGGCGCTCCTTCGTCTGGCCGGCGAACTGGGGGTCCTCCATCTTGAAGGACAACACGTAAGCGATGCGGTCCCACACGTCCTCGGGGGCCAGCTTCACCCCCCGGGGGAGCTTGTCGCGGAATTCGCAGAACTCGCGCAGGGCCTCGGTGAGGCCGGTACGCAGACCGTTGACGTGGGTACCCCCATGGGCGGTGGGAATGAGGTTGACGTAACTCTCCTCCACCGCCTTCCCTCCCTCGGGCAGCCAGCACAGGGTCCACTCCACCGCCTCCTTCTCCCCCTCGAAACTGCCCGTGAAGGGGGGATCGGGCAGGCGCTCCACCGCCCCCAGGGCCTGGATCAGATACTCTCCCAGGCCGCCCTCGTAGCACCAGGTGTCCGTCCGGTCTTCGGCCTCGTCATGGAAGACCACCGTGAGCCCCGGACACAGCACCGCCTTGGCACGCAACAAGTGACGCAGACGGTCCACCGCGAAGCGAGGCACATCGAAATAGCGCGGATCGGGCCAAAAACGGATGCGGGTGCCGGTGTTGCGCCGACCGACCGTCCCCACCACTTCTAGGCCACACACCTTCTCGCCGTGCTCGAAGGCCATGTGGTACTCCACCCCGCCGCGCTTCACCCACACCTCCAAGCGCCGGGACAGGGCGTTCACCACCGACACGCCCACACCGTGCAGGCCGCCGGAGAAACGGTAATTCTTGCCCGAGAACTTCCCCCCGGCATGCAAACGGGTGAGGACCACCTCCACCGACGGGATCCCCAGCTTGGGATGGACATCCACCGGAATCCCCCGCCCATCGTCGGCCACCTCCAGGGAACCGTCCGCGTGCAGCGTCACCTCGATGCGCTTGGCGAAGCCGGCCAAGGCCTCGTCCACACTGTTGTCGATGACCTCCTGGGCCAGATGGTTGGGACGGCCGGTGTCGGTGTACATCCCCGGGCGCAAGCGCACCGGTTCCAGCCCCTCCAGGACCTCGATCTCGGTGTATGTTTCGTTCATGAAAGATCCGCAACCCAAGGAAAAGCGAGCAATCTGCCACCGGAGACCATGGCTGGCAAGGTGTCAGGCACATCGGGAAGCGACCCGCGAACCGTGTACGAAAGCGAGACACTCATCGTAGAGGTAAAGCCCCGGAAAATCGTCGAACATCGGGATGGCATGATGCGCGCCGCCTTCGCTTCAAGAGCTATTCCCTATCCGGAGACTTGCTCCCCTTGGGAAGACGCAGGGTGTTAGGATGAAACCTTCCATGGGCTTATGTAGGGGATGTGATCGCTCGAGGCGGGAAGCGCCTGAAAGCCATTCCGGTCACAAGAGAACACATCGTGTTGATCGATCTCACCCTCATCCCCTTTCTCATAGGTCTGTTCAGCGCCGTCCACTGCTTTGGCATGTGCGGCGGCATCGTCGGCATGCTCACCGCCGGTCTCCCTCGCGAGGTCCGGGAGCACACCCTCCGGCGCAGTCTCTACCTACTCCTCTACAACTTCGCGCGCATCGCCAGCTATACCGCCGCCGGCGCCCTCACCGGCGCTCTGGGCGCCCAGGCCCTACATGGCCTCAGCCCGGAATTCGGCCATCGGATGTTGCAGTGGCTGGCGGGGGTCCTCCTCTTGGGGATCGGCCTCTACCTGGCTGGCTGGTTTCCGCAACTGGCTCGCATCGAACGCTTCGGCCTGCCCCTGTGGCGGCGTTTGGAGCCCCTGGCGCAACGTATCCTACCCGTGGATTCCCCAGCCAAGGCTTTCACCTTCGGCGCCCTGTGGGGATGGTTTCCCTGCGGCCTGGTGTATACCGCCGTGTTCTATGCCACCGCCAGCGGCGGGGCCTGGCAGGGCGCCCTGTTCATGACTTTTTTCGGACTGGGGACTTTGCCGGCCACCTTCGGGGCCGGTATGATCAGCGGATGGTTGGCTCGGGCCACGCACAACACCTCGCTGCGCCGTTTGGTGGGCCTGATCGTCATCGCCACCGCCGTAGCGACGTTGATTCTACCGGCTCTGATGCCAACCACACCCGGTTTCCCGACAAAAATCCCCTTGCAGCGCCAAGAGGTCGACCCGTGAACGTGAACGCGCATCCCACCCTCATCGGCCAAGCCCCCGCCTTCCAGGCGGTAATCCGCGCGGCCCGGTTGGTGGCCGTCACCGACGCCACCGTCCTCGTTCAGGGAGAAAGCGGCACCGGCAAGGAATTGCTGGCTCGGGAGATCCACCGTACCAGCCGCCGCGCGACCAAACCTCTGGTCGTGGTCAATTGTGCCGCCCTGCCGGAAACGCTTGTGGAAGCGGAATTGTTCGGCTACCGGCGCGGCGCCTTCACGGGGGCCCAGCAGGACTATCCCGGTCGCATCCGCAGCGCCGACGGGGGCACGCTCTTCCTCGACGAAATCGGCGAGTTGCCCCTGTCGCTACAGGCGAAACTGTTGCGTTTTCTCGAGGCGGGTGAGGTCCAGGGCCTGGGCGAGACCCGGCCCCGGCAGGTGGACGTGCGCGTCATCGCCGCCACCAACCGCCGCCTGGAGGAACAAGTCCGCAAGGGGCGTTTCCGCGAAGACCTCTGGTATCGCCTGGCTATCGTTCCCCTCATATTGCCACCCCTGCGGGAACGGCGGGAAGACATTCTCCCCCTCGCCCGCCATTTCCTGGACACCCTGTCCCGACGACACGCCTTTCCCGCCCCAGCCCTGGGCCGCAGCGCCGAGCGTCGTCTCCTCGATCACCCCTGGCCGGGCAACGTGCGTGAATTGCGCAATCTGTGCGAGCGCCTGGTGATCCTTCTCCCGGGGCAGGTGGTGGGGGCTGGCAACCTGCAGCTAGCCCCCCCCCAGGGACAGCAGGGCGATCTGCGCCTCCCCGCCGAAGGCGTCGTCCTCGACGAGTTGGAGGCCGAACTCATCCGCCAGGCCCTGGAACGGACCGCCGGCAACCGCACGCGTGCCGCCCGTCTCCTCGGCCTCAGCCGGGACACCCTCCTCTACCGGATGAAGAAATACGCCATCACCTGACTCAGTGGGGGTGCCCCATGCCACCGTGGTCCCGGCGCACCGGGGCCACCACTTCGAGGCGCTCTCCGCCGTCCAGGATCAGCTCCAGGCGCACCCGGTCTCCGCCCCGCAGACGCTTCACGGGATACATGAGCATGAGGTGGTAACCACCGGGATGGAAACGAATCTCACCCCCTGCGGGAAGCTCCACCTTCTGCTGTTTCTCCATGCGCGCCATGCCGTTTTCGATGCTCGAACGGTGGATCTCCACCTTTTTGAACTGGGGACTGCGCGCGTCCATCAGGACGACCGCTTCCCGCCCGGGATTTCTCAAGGTGAGGTAGCCGGCCATCATGGGCGCATTGGGCGGCGCCTCGCGCACCCAGGCATCGACCACCTCCACCTGGGCGGCCCAGGCCGAGGCCATGAACCCGGCGAGCACAAACCCCAACCAGTATTTCATCGTCACTCCCTCGAAACTCAGCGACTCATTGCAATGCCAAGATGAGGCGGCTCACCCGTTCCTCGTCCAGGGGTGGGTAGAGATGCCCCCGCATCACCCCATCGGGGTCCACCAACACCAGGGCCCCGAAGTGATTCACCAGATAACCTTTTTCCAGGGCCTTCGCGTCGGGCACACGAAAGACCTCACCGCTGTCCGGATCCTCGTAGTCGTAGAAAGCCCCCGCCTCGGTGGTCACCGCCTGCAGGGCCTCGGGCGGCCCTACCACACCGATGAAACCGGCATCGAAATATTCCAGATAACCACGAATGATCTCCGGCGTGTCGCGGTACGGATCCACGCTCACGAACACCAGTCGGTGCGGCGGCGCATTCTGCAATCGGGATTCCACCCGCGCCAGCACCGCCAGGGTATCCGGGCAGAAATCGGGACAATGGGTGTAACCGAAGAAGGCTATCGTCCAGCCCTGCGGCCAGTCCCAGCGGAACGGTCGGCCCTCGGTGTCCTCAAGACCGCTCGCCGGCAAGCGGGGAGCAGGGTCGAACCATTGCAGCCCCGGCATCTGCAAATCGGGTATGGAAAAACGCGAGTTCCATAGTACGAGCCCCACCCCCAACACGACCAAGACGACGGTCAACCAAGTTGCTTTCTTCTTCATGGAAACACCTCAAGCCAGATCCGTGCCCAAGACACGGCACGTAAATTCAATCGGTTGCGGACGATATAGGTGGGCCTGCCAAAGCATACCCCACGTCTATGCGGCCGTTTTCCTCAGTCCCGGTGACTGAAATGGCCGCGTCGGGCCCCTGCCATGAGGAGGCTAAAATCTTCCTCGGAGACTTCGATCAAATGGCGATGGTCACCGGATTCCAAGTACACGCGGGCCAGGGAAAACAAATCCTCGTCCACCAAGGTCTCCAAGCCGTAAGCCATCCCCAGCGGGGGGACCGCGCCATGGTCGCAATCGGGGAACCAACGGGCGATGTCTTCTTCGCTGGCGAAGTCCAGGTGCGGCCGTGCCAGCGCCTCTTGTACGTGATGGAGCCGCACCCAGTGATCGCCGGGGACCACCACCAGCACGGGGCCGTCCTCGTCCCGCAAGACCACCCCCTTGGCGATGTGCCCCCGCTCCACGTGCGCCAATCGGGCCAATTCCTTGGCGGAAGGGGCATAAGGGTGGTCGATGATCCGGTAGTTGACGCCCCGCTCGTCGAGGTGGCGGGAGACGATCTCGGGGATGGGCACGGTAACCTCCTGAGAATCGGACGCTCTTCAGGATAACCCAGGGAGGCGGGACACCGCAGAGGGAGAGATGGGGTGGCTGATGGGACTCGAACCCACGACCACCGGAGCCACAATCCGGGGCTCTACCAACTGAGCTACAGCCACCATCGATTTTCGTCCGCCGAGCGGATTGGCACGCCCGGCAGGATTCGAACCTGCTACCCTCGGCTTAGAAGGCCGATGCTCTATCCAGATGAGCTACGGGCGCTTGGAGTCGCCTAGAGAGCCGGCTGGTCGGGGTAGAGGGATTCGAACCCCCGACATCCTGCTCCCAAAGCAGGCGCGCTACCAGACTGCGCTATACCCCGAAGACGCGAAAGTATAGCACATCGCCCGGGGGTGAGAATCATACTGGGCCGCCCCCCCAGGGTCAAACCAAACGGTAAAATGCATGACGAATCCCGAAGGAAAGGCGAAAACATGGCCTCGAACGATTTTTTCACCCCTTTGCCCCATCGTCTCATCACCGTGACTGGCGAGGACGCCGTCGATTTTCTCCATGGTCAACTCTCCAGTGACGTGAAGGGGCTGGTGCCGGAGCACAGCCAACTTTCCAGCTACAACAGCCCCAAGGGCCGCATCCTCGCCCTGCCCCGCCTGTTCCGCGATGCATCGGACGTGGCGATGCGCCTGCCCGAGGAGATCGCCCAGGCTACCCAGGACCGCCTGCGCATGTTCGTCCTGCGGGCGCGGGTGACCCTCACCCTCACCTCCTGGCGTGGATTGGGCCTGGCGGGCGAGGCGGCCCGCAGCGCTTTGCAAGGGTTGAGCGCCCTTCCGGAGGAGACGGAGCAGGTGGCCCGTGCGGACGATCTGGTCGTAGTCTCGGTGCCCGGAGCCATGCCCCGTTTCGAGGTGTGGGGTCCGCCGGAGCGCATCGACACGCTGGGCCCTGAACTCGGGGCGGCGGGGCTCATCCCGGCTACGCCAGAGCGCTGGGAGTACGAGGAGATCCGGGCGGGACTGCCGGAGGTGTACGCCGCCACCCGCGAGGCCTTCGTCCCGCAGATGGTGAACCTGCACCGCCTAGGGGGCGTGTCCTTCACCAAGGGCTGTTACCCCGGTCAGGAAGTGGTGGCGCGCATGCACTACCTGGGCAAGCTGAAGCGGCGCATGTTCCACGCCTGGTCCCCCGCCCTCTCCGCCGCTGCGGGTGAGACCATCCGCGACGGCGAAGGCCAGACGCAGGGGCGGGTGGTACGTGCCGCTCCCGCCCCGGAAGGGGGCACGGCCCTGTTGGCGGTGCTGAGCCTGGGGGCGGTGGATACGGGTGCCCCCCTGCTTCTGCCCGGCGGCGAGCCCTTGAGTCTGCGCGAACTGCCCTACCCGATGGACGACCGGGCCTGATCACAACAGTGTCTGCAGGCGCTTCACCGCCTCCGCCAAGCGTTCCAGGTCGGTGGTGTAGGCGAAGCGCAGGAAACGTTCCGTTCCCTGGCTGCCGAAATCGACTCCCGGGGTCACGGCCACCCCGGCCTTCTCCAGGAAACGCTCGGCGAGGGTGAGGGCGTCCGTCCCCAGGGCGGAGCAGTCGGCGTACAGGTAGAAGGCCCCCCGCGGCGGGACCGGGAGCCGAAAGCCGAGGCGCTGCAAGGCCTCCGCGAGGTAGTCCCGGCGTGCCTGAAATACGCCCCGCCGCCGCTCCAGCTCCGCCAGGGACCCGGGCTCGAAGGCCGCCAGGGCCGCTTGCTGCGACAGGGCCGGCGGGGAGAGAAAGAGGTTCTGGGCCAGCTTGTCCACCACCGCCACCGCGGACTCGGGGCACACCAGCCACCCCAAGCGCCATCCGGTCATCCCGAAATATTTGGAGAAGCTGTTGACGACCCAGGCGTGATCGCTGAGGGCGAGGACGGAGGGGGGCGGCGGGCCGTAGATGAGCCCCCGGTAGATCTCGTCCATCACCAGGGCAGCGCCCAGATCGGCGGCGGTGTGTACCAGGGCCGCCAGCCGCGGTGCCTCGATCACCGCGCCGGTGGGGTTGGCGGGGGAGGTGAGTAGGAGGGCGCGGCTGTTGGACTGCCAGTGGGCGCGCACGCGGTCGCCGTCGGGCTGGAAGCCGATCGACTCGTCCACCGGCACCGGGTGCGCCTCGACCCCCAGGATGCGGGCGATGTGGCGGTTGGAGGGGTACCCCGGGTCGCTCACGAGGATTCCCTGGCCGGGGTCCAGGAGGGCGGCGATGGCCAACACCAGGGCGCCGGAGGCGCCGGGGGTGACGACGATGCGCCGCCAGTCCACCGTCACGCTCTCCCGTTCTTCGTAGAAACGGGCGATGGCCTGGCGCAGCTCGGGGATACCCTGGGCGGGCGTGTAGCGGGGCGACTCGCCTGCGGCGAGGACCGCCTGTGCCCGCGCCAGGACCGCCTGCGGGGCGCCGAAATCCGGCTCCCCCACTTCCAGGTGGATGATGTCGCGGCCCTGCGCTTCCAGCTCGCGTGCCCGCGCCAGTAGGCGCATGGCCAGGAACGGCCGTACCCCCCGCGCGCGGCGGGACAGCCGCTGCGCTAGCGTCCCGCCCACAGGGCCTCGAGGGCGGCCAGGTCCAACACTCCCAGGGGTGTCCCCTCGGGCAGGCGGCGGGCCGGGCGGCCGGGCTCGCCCAGTTGATCCACCACCGCCAGGGCGCCGCTGAAATCGTCGTCGAGGGTGAAATCGTTGGCCGTCACCAGGGTGGGCACGCCCGCCCCCACCGCGGCGCGCACGCCGTTGGCCGAGTCCTCCAGGGCCAAGGTCGCCTCGGGAAGGAGACCCAGACGCTCGAGCACGTAATGGTAGATGTCGGGGGCCGGCTTCTTGGCCGGCACCACGTCGCCCGCGCCGATGATCTCGAACCAGTCCACCGCCTCGGCCCCGAGGGTGTTCTCTAGCAGATGGGTGACGTTCTCCGGACTGGTGGTGGTGGCAATGGCCAGGCGCATGCCGGCCTCCCGCGCCTCGCGCAGGAGCCGCTCGATTCCCGGTCGCAGGGGCACCTCCCCCTGGGCGAGCAGATCGGCGTAGTGGGCGTTCTTGCGCCGATGCAATTCCGCCAGGAAGGGGTCCAGGTCCCCTGTAGGCGGGGTGAAGTCGGGCCGATAACGCTCGATGTAGTGGCGCATGCGTTCCTTGCCGCCGGTGACCGCCAGGAGCTCCCGGTAGAGGGCCTCGTCCCAGTTCCAGTCCAGGCCCGCCTCGCGGAAGGCACGGTTGAATGCCACCCGGTGCCCCTGGCCCTCGGTATCGGCAAGGGTTCCGTCCACGTCGAACAGGAGTGCTTGAAGTCGATTCATGGGGGATTAAGTTCTCTCTGCAAGTTATTGATGACCGCGAGAGGCGGGCCGTGTTTCGCGAGCGCGGGATGTTAGCAGAATAGGCCCGGGCGGCAAGCAGGGGGATTCTTGCCCGCACTCTGGGGTTGTGATAGAAACGGCTGTTTATTCGCGTCGGGCGAAGTGCTTTGAGCTCAGCGGCCCGGCCGGCGCCAGCGGATCGACTTGGAGAAACCATCATGGCCGACAAGCAACGCAAATCCCAAGGAAGCACCGGAACGCTCGGATTTCTCGGCATCTCGCCCTACGAGGAGAAGCAGGGCGAGGAATACATGAACGAGGAACAGGTGGAGCACTTCCGCCAGATCCTCTTGGCCTGGAAGCGCGAACTCATGGAAGAGGTGGACCGGACCCTGCACCACATGCAGGACGAGGCGGCCAATTTCCCCGACCCCAACGACCGCGCCACTCAGGAGTCCGAATTCACCATCGAGCTGCGTACCCGTGACCGGGAACGCAAGCTCATCAAGAAGATCGACGAATCCCTCGCCCTCATCGAGAGCGGCGACTACGGTTACTGCGAACAGTGCGGCGAGCCTATCGGCATCCGTCGCCTGGAGGCCCGGCCCACGGCCACTTTGTGCATCGAGTGCAAGACCCTGGACGAAATCCGGGAGAAACACCGGGCCGGTTGACCGCCTCGAGCCACGACGCCATGCCCCGCCTAGCGGGGCATTTTCTTGTCTGCCTCCCTGGCGTACCGCTGCACCCTGAAGACATGGGCGGTGGGGGCGCGTCTCACAGCATGGGGATGGCCGCTTCCAGCAATTCCCGCACCCGCTGCATGCCCACCTTGAGATTCTTACCGATCTCTTCCATGGTGAGGGGGCGGGAGTCGCGCCCGGCGGCACGGTTGGCGACCACGGCGATGGTGGCGTAACTGAGGTCCAGCTCCCGGGCGAGGGCGGCCTCGGGCATGCCGGTCATGCCCACGAGGTCGGCCCCGTCCCGCTCAAGGCGATCCACTTCCGCGGCGGTCTCCAGGCGTGGACCCTGGGTGGCGGCGTAGCAGCCGGATTCGGCGACATCAAAAGGGAGTTGGCGGGCGGCCTCGATGAGGCGGGCGCGCAGGTCGGGGCAGTAGGGTTGGGTGAAATCCACGTGCACCACTTTTTCGCCGTCCTCGAAGAAGGTGTTGGCCCGCCCCCAGGTGTAGTCGATGATCTGATCCGGGATGGCGAGACGGGCAGGGACCATGTCGGCGCGGATGCCGCCCACCGCGGCGACGGCGATGATGCGTTTGACGCCGATGTAGTCCATGGCCCAGATGTTGGCCCGGTAGTTGATCTTGTGGGGCGGGATGGTGTGTCCTGGCCCGTGGCGGGCGAGGAAGACCACTTCCTTGCCGTACAGGCGACCGTGGATGAAGGCGGCGGAAGGTTCTCCGAAGGGGGTGTGGACGACTTCCCGGCGGACGATCTCCAGTTGTTCCATGTGGGTGAGGCCGGTGCCGCCGATGATGCCCAGCTCGCTCATCGTTGTTCCTTTTCCTTTTTCAGGGCGTAGATTGCAGGAAGGTTGCGCAGGTAGTCATGGTAGTCCATGCCGTAGCCGAACACGTAGCGGTCCGGCACGGTGAGGCCGGTGAAGTCGGCGTGCCGGAGACCCCCCCGGCGGGGGCGCTCCTTGTCTACCAGGACGGCGCTGTACACGGCGCGGGCGCCGGCGTCCCGGCAATAGGCCAGGATGGCTTCCAGGGTGAGCCCTTCGTCGAGGATGTCGTCCACCACCAGGACGGTGCGTCCGCGGATGGCATGACGCGGACGGGCCAGCCAATGGAGTTCGCCGCCGCGGGTGGCGCCGCGATAGCGGGTGGCGTGCAGGTAATCGAGGGTGAGGGGGAAATCGAGACGCAGGACGAGCTGGGCGGCGGGAATCATGCCGCCGGTGAGCACCGCCAGAACCAGGGGATCGGTGCCGGCCAGGCGTTCGCCGATGGCGGCGGCCATGCGATCCAGGGCCGCTTCGATTTCCTCCCGGGCATAAAGAAGGTCCGCCTGTCCATAGGCGGACCACGCGTTCTCGGCTTCGCTCACGATCAATAGGTGAAGGTGACGGTGTCGTCGTCCATCGCCTCGCTGATGACGTAGGCGCCGCCTACGGTCTCTTCGATCTCGGGGATGAGATCGTCGCCCCAAAGATCCAGGGTGGGGGTACAGACTTTGAACTTCACGCCGGCCTCATGGGCGTCCTGGATAAACTGATAGACGCTCTTGGAACTGCCCTCCTGGACGAACAGCTTTTCGGCCACGCCCTTTTTTGCCAGTTCGCCGGCACGGCCAGTGAGGATCACTTCCACGTCGAATTCCATGGCGGCGGCGACGGTGGCTTGAAAGAAGGGGGCGCCCAGCTCGGAGGGATTGCTGGGGTCGGTATTGACCATGATGATCATGAGCTTGTCGGCCATGCGCTTGACTCCGTGTGGGTGAGAGGTGATGGGATTTGTCGGATTATAGGAAGGCAGTGCCGTGAACTCCAGCGGCCATGACTAAAATTTATTAATATTTGAATACGCTGATTTTACCCTGCGGACAGGCGCAGGAAATGGGCGGGGCAACCGTAGCGACAGTCGCTAGCACCGAAGCCGGGGACGGGGATACTCGCCCCAGGCAGGCGGGCGACGGCCTGGGCGAGGGCGCACTCGTGGCCGCCGGGAAAGCGTTGCGCGAGGCGCCAACGGCAGGCCGGGTGGGCAAGGACAGCGTCGATGTGCCAACGGCGCACCGATCGGCGTTCGGACCACTGGCGGTGATGACGGCCGATGCGTGTCTCCAGGCCGTGCCGGGCACTGCCGGCATAGACGTAACGGCCGGGTGGCAAAGCGACGACGCCCAATCGACCGACCGGAATTTCGATGGCGTCCGCCAGGCACAGGTGGATGAGATAGGCGCCACCGTTCATGCCCGGTCGAGGAGTTCGCGTACCAGGTCCAGCTCGTCCAGCTTACGGCCCACGGCCCGCCGGCCTTCCTCGATGGCCATGTCGGCCCGATGGAACTCCATCAGGCCCAATTCGGCCAGGCGGGGGGCGATGAGGGCCTCGGGGGGGTCGCCGGCCATGCGCGAGCGGGTGACGCGCACCTGCATGACATTGATACTGGAGGCCACCACCTCCATCATCGAGGGAGGACGCTTGGAGGTGGGTTCTCCTACCCAGCCCCTGATACGCATGGCCCCGTTCAGGAGGGATTGCACGAAGTCGCTGCTGCGTACCTCGTCACCGAGCAAATCCACGAGGCGCTCGGTCCAGTCTTCTTCTCGCTTGCGCAAGTGTTTGCCGAGGATATCGGCATTGAGATCCACGGCGATGACCACGTCCGCACCCATGGCCCGGCACAGGCTCACCGGGACGGGGTTGACCAGGCCACCGTCTACCAGCACTTCGCCCCGTTGCACCACCGGGGTGAACAAGCCGGGCAGGGCGATAGAAGCCCGCATGGCGGAGAACATGGAGCCCTCTCGAAACCATACCTCGCGCCCGTTGTAGAGGCTGGTGGCCACGGCACCAAAGGGCTTGGGCAGGGCTTCGATGAGCCAGTCGCGGAATTCGCGCGCGAATTCGTCGAACAGTTTGCGTCCTTCGATGAGGCCCCCTTCCAGTTTCAGGTCCAGGAGAGTGACCACATCGCTCCACTCCAAGGCCCGCACCCATTCTTCCAGGCGGTCCAGCTCGCCGGCGGCGTAGGCGCCGCCCACCAGTGCGCCGATGGAGGTACCGCTGATCACGTCCGGCTCGAGACCCTGGTCCTCCAGGGCGCGGATGACGCCGATGTGGGACCAGCCGCGGGCTGCCCCGGAGCCGAGGGCGAGGCCGAGGCGGGGGCGACGTTTCTTGTCGTTCATGGATCGTCCTCGTCGTGGCTTGGGACGGCTCAACCGCGCGCTGGGGGCTCGCCGCCTTCCACTTGCGGGTGCCCGGCCAGCTCCGGGGGCACCACCTGCACCCCTTCGGGGAGGTGCACGGTGCGGGTGGGGAAGGCCTCCTGGGCCCCGTGCTCGGCGATGATGGCGTGGATCTTGAGGAGCACGTCCTGTTTGATGCGGTGGTATTCGGTCCACACGGTGGTCTTAGTGAAGGTGTAGACGAAGAAGTCCACCGAGGATGCGTTGAATGCGTTGAAGTGGACCATGAGGGTCTGGGTGGCGTCGATGTCCGGGTGGGCGCGCAGCATGGCCTCCACGTCGGCGCAGATGGCCGCCATCTTGTCCAGGTCGTCGTAGCGGATGCCGATGGTTTCATAGATGCGCCGGTGGGTCATGCGCGAGGGGTTGACCACGGCGATGGAGGTGAAGGTGGCGTTGGGGACGTAGAGGGGCCGCTTGTCGAAGGTGCGGATGGTGGTGAGGCGCCAGCCGATCTTCTCCACCGTGCCCTCGATCTCCCGGTCCGGGGAGTAGATCCAGTCGCCGACGGCGAAGGGGCGGTCCAGGTAGATCATCAGGCCGCCGAAGAAGTTGGCCAGCAGATCCTTGGCGGCGAAGCCCACGGCGATGCCGCCGATGCCGCCGAAAGCGAGCACACCGGAGATGGAGTAGCCCAGGGTTTGAAGGATCACCAAGGTAGTGGTGATGATGACGGTGACGCGCAGGAGCTTGCCCACGGCATCGACGGTGGTGTGGTCCACCGGCCGTCCTTCCCGCTCCCGTTGGGTGATGATGTTCTGCTCGGCTTCGTTGACGAAACGGATGAGAAACCAGGCCAACAGGGCGATCACCGCCACGTCGCGCACCGGTTCGACGAAGGCGAACAGGGCGCTATGGGTCTTGAGGTAGACGATCTGCGCGGCGGTCGCCAGCCCCACTACCCACACCAACCAGGGGAGGGGGCGCTCCAGGGCGCGAATGAGGGCGTCGTCCCAGAGGTTGCGGGTCTTCTCCAGGCGCGCGCGCATGCGCTTGAGGAGGCGCTTCAAGAAGAAATTGGCCACCATGGCCAGGAGCACCACCAGGAAGACCTGGGAGATCCACCCCCACTCCCCTTCCAGGAACTTGAACTGGTCCAGCCAGGTATTCAGATCCATGCGCCCTCCCTGCTTGCTTCAGGTCGGGCATTGTAAACCGGGAAGGGAAAGGTCGGCGCCCCCGGTCTCCAGGCAAAATGTGACCGTACGAGCGAGACGAACCGTCACTTGATTGAGCAGGCGACCGGAATCATCGCCGCCCCCGGCGGTGCTTCACTATGGTGCGATGGGCCGCCCGCGCCGGCACGCTGTGTCGCCTCCAAGAACGACACACGCTTCTCGAGGGTTCTCCAAACGCTATGCCGTCCGCTGGTGCGCGTCCGTCAATGACGCACTTCGATGGTCTCTTCGATCTCGTGCACGCCGGGGATGTAGCACAGATCGCGCAAGACCAGGGCCTTCTCTTCGGAGGAAGCCACCGACCCGGTGATGCGCACGGTGTGGTCCTTGACGGTGACGATGAGGTTGTCCTGGTGGATCATCGGATCGCGCTCGAGGACCATCTCGATGGCATCGGCCAGCTCGCCGTCGTTTTCTTCCTCAGGCGGCACCACCCGCAAGCGATTCTCCACCTGGGCCACGCCGGCGGTCCACCAGGCGAGCACCTCGGCCAGGCGCCGGTGGGTGAGGCTGCGCACTTCGCCCTCCAGGGTCACCACGCCATGGTCCACGGCGATGGTGATCTCGCCGTCCTCGGGGGTCAGGTCGCGCAGGCGGCGGCGCTCGCCTTTCTCCACCACGAACAGGTCGTGGTCGCGGAACACCGGCTCGTCCATGAAGGCGGTGATCACCTCGTCGCGGATGCGGCCGTCGATCTCGTCGTGCTTCTCGGGGCGCTCGGCGGGGATGAGGCGCACGCGGTCGGCGACCGGTGCCCCCTCGGCCACCCGGTGGGCGATGCGGGCGGCGGTGCGCTTGGTGCAGATGTCCTCCGCCTCCCCTTCGAGAACGATGAGCTCATCTTCTACTTTCACGTGGATGGGGGAACGGTGCAGATTCACCCGTTCATCGTGTTCCAGGGCGGCACGGACGGCCTTGGCCAGTTCTTCCAGAGGTTCGCGTTGCATGGGCGTCTCCTTTTCCTGGGATCGTTCGTGTGCCTTTCTTGAATGGGTGCAGGGCGAACGTTTTCAAGCGCGCGGGCGCACCACCCACACGTCGCAGGGAGCGTCGCGCGCCACGCCGGCGGCGGTGGAGCCGAATAGAGCCGATAAAATGCCGTGGCCGTGGGAGCCGACGACGATGAGGTCGATCAGCTTCTCGCGCGCGTAGGTGACGATCTCCTGACGCGCCGAATGGGAGGAGAAGATGGCCAAGCGAGTAGCGCCCAGCCCCAGGCGTTCGTCCAGTTCCCGCAGGCGGCGACGGGCTTGTTCCAAGTAGAAACGCTTGGGGTCTTCGTGCTCCGGCGGAATCCAGTCCACGCCCAGGTCCTGGGGAAAGTGGGCCACCACGTGGACGAGATGGAGCTCGGCACGAAAACGCTCGGCAAGATCCTTGGCCCGTCGCGCGGCCAGTTCGGCAGTGGGGGAGAAATCGGTGGGGACGAGGATACGCTGATAAGGCACGGGCATGGGCTTGCTTTTCCGTCGTTGGCCTGATTTCAGGATAAACGCGGACAGTCGCTTTTGCCTCAATCGAACCAGAGGATGGCGGGCATCTCCAGGGGCGGCCGTGCCGCCGGGTGGTGGGGAACGATGCGTGGCGTGTAGTGGCCGGTCGGGCGCTGCGTCTCCACCCGCCCTTGGTAGAGATATCCCCCGGTGCCTCCCGCCAGGGAGGTCTTGCGCTCCATGGGGATGCGCTCGGGTTCGCCGCCCTCCTCGGTCGGTTCGGCATAGAGTTCCACCCGCAGCCAGTCTGGAGGAAGCTCGCCCAGATACACCTGCAGGCGGAAGGTGTGGCCGCGCCCATCGCTCTCCACCTCCAGGTTGAGGAAATGGAATTGCGACCAATGCCGACGCAGTGCCTCGGCCCAGTGGCGCAGCTCGCGGGCCAGGGCGCCGCCGTCGGCGGTGCGCGCGCGCAGGTCGTCGGCCAGGGGCAGGTAGTAGCGCCGGACGTATTCGCGCAGCATGCGGTTGGTACTGAAACGAAGTGCGAGGCGCGACATGCTGGCGCGCATCTTCTCCACCCAGGCCTTTGGGATGCCGCGCGAGTCTCGGGTGTAGAAGGCGGGCACCACCTGTCCTTCGAGAACATCGAACAGGGCTTGGGCGTCGCGCCGGTCGGCCTCCTCGGGGGGCAGGTCGCGCCCATCCCCCAC
>WFVN01000244.1 GCA_015491615.1 Gammaproteobacteria bacterium | reverse complement strand
GGGTCTGGACGGGAGTTTCCCTGCCCCTGTCCGGGCGCTGGTCGTTGGATCTGAACGGCGGTGTCACCGCGGCGCGGGAGGGGGGGTTCACCGCCACCACCCTGACCGTGGGCCTTCTCCATGGGGTGGATGCGGCGCGTCCGGTGCGCGGGGCGCCGGCATCCGTGGCCTGGCATCGCTGGCGCGTGCGCCCCGCCTGGCAACGTTATTTCGGGCTCGGCATCGAGGATCGCAAATCGTCCCGCTTCGCCGGTGTCCCGGTGGACCTGGTGGGTATCAAGCTGGACCGAATCCTCGATCGCGGCCTCTATTTCAGCGGTCAGGCCTGGGGAGCCTTCGACGGCGGCGCCGGCGGTTACGCAGTGGGCTTCTGGGGCGTGGGATGGGAGTGGCGTACCGGCCCCTGGCGCCCATGGCTGGAGCTCGACCTGGGGGCTGCGGGGGGCGGCGGTATCGCGGTGGGGCCGGGTATTCTGGCACAGCCCATGCTCGGCTTGACGCGGGGATGGGGAGATGTCGGAAGCCTGTCGTTCGCCCTCGGACGGGTCCATGCCCTGGCCGGGCCGTTGTCCGCTTGGGTCCTCGAGGTGACCCTGGCCTATCGCTTCAGCACCCCGGGGATGCGGTGACGGGGTCCGTCCGGGGTGACCGAGACCAACGAGCTTCGGCCGGGAACATGCCCGACGTCGCTCGAGATCGATCCAAGAAAGGAACGGCATGAAAAGGACTCTCTTCGTGATTCGCATTCTGGGGCTCGTCGCCCTGCTCGTCAGCCTTCCCGCCTGGTCGCAAGTCCCTCCCAACCTGAACGTCGCCCAGGGGATGGAACTGCTCAAACAGCTCTCTCCCCAGCAACGGGCCGCAGCCTTGGCGGCCATGCGCGGCAAGCAGGCCGCGCCGGTGAGTACGCCGATGGAGGGGGATACTCTGCCCCGCGAGACGCCGCCGGCGGAAATGTCTCCCGAGGCCCCTTTCGAGGGCGAGGAGGAAATCTCGTACATCCGCGGGGGGGACACCCTCATCGTCTCTTTCCGTGAGCGGGAACTGGAAGAGTCCGGCGCCGGTGCGACGACACGAGGGCGTCAGCCCGAGCACGAGGCCCTGCGCCTGGAGGTGGATCCGCCCGTGCGCCTGTTCAAGCTGGACGAGGAAGGCGTGCTGGACTTCCCGCCGGTGGGACGCATCCCCCTGGCCGGTCTGGACGAGGTCCAGGCGGCGGCGCGCCTGATGGTGGAGCCCCTCCTGGCCGACTACGAGATCCAAGTGCAACGCCTGCCTTTGAAACCGGTGGGGGCCGAGGCCCTCCGTCCCTTCGGTTACGACTTCTTCGAGCGGCGCCTGCCGGCGGAGGTGGAGCCGCCGCCCAGCACCGTGCCCGCCGACTACCTGGTGGGCCCCGGCGACGTCCTCCAGGTGCAATTGTTCGGCAAGGAGAACGACGCCTACGAGCTGGAAGTGGACCGCGAAGGGCGCATCCACTTCCCCGGCATCGGTCCCCTCCCCGTAGCCGGTCTCACCTTCCGCGAACTCAAGCGCGACCTTCGGGCGCGCGTCAAACGGCAACTCCTCGGCGTCGAGGCGAGCGTCGCCCTGGCCCGCCTGCGCACCATCCAGGTCTACGTCCTGGGCGAGGTGCGCGCCCCCGGCGCCTACGTCGTCAACGCTCTCACCGACATGAGCGCCGCCCTCCTGCGCGCTGGCGGGGTGAGCGAACGGGGCTCCCTGCGTCGCATCCGCCTGGTGCGCGGCGGGCGCGAGGCGGCGGTCCTGGACTTCTACGACCTCCTCCTGCGCGGCGACAAGCGCCACGACCTGCGCCTCCAGGACGGCGACGTGATCCACGTCCCCGCGGTGGGCGACACGGTGGCCCTGGTGGGGGAGGTGAAGCGTCCCGCCATCTACGAACTGGACGGCGAACGGGACCTGGCCTCGGTGCTGGCCCTGGCCGGCGGCCCCACCGCCGAGGCCTACCTGGAGGCGGTGAAGATCGAGCGCATCACCCCCGAGGACGGCAAACGTGTCCTGGACGTGGACCTCACCCGCCCCGAGGGGCGTACCTTCCGGGTCGAGAACGGCGACCGCGTGCGCCTCTACGGGGTGGCCGAGCGCAAGCAGTCGGTGGTCTTCCTGGAGGGGCACGTGGAGCGTCCCACCTGGTACCAGTGGCGCCCGGGCATGCGCCTGAGCGACCTGGTGTCCGACGAGTCCATGCTCAAGCCGGGAGCCGACCTGGAGTACGTGCTCATCCAGCGGGAGCATCGCCCCGGACAGGCCCTGGAGGCCCTCTCGGCGCGTCTGAGCGCCGCCTGGGCCCATCCGGGCGGGGCGGACGACCCGCTCCTCCAGGCCCGCGATCGGGTGGTGGTCTTCGACCTGAGCGACCATCGGGCACTGTGGTTGGACCCCCTCATCCGCCGCCTGAAGGCCCAGGCCCTGGCCGGAGAGCCGGCCCAGGTGGTGCGCATCAACGGTCAGGTGCGGGCCCCGGGCAGCTACCCCTTGGAGGCGGGCATGCGCGTCTCCGACCTGGTGCGCGCCGGCGGCCGCCTGAAGGAGTCCGCCTATCTGCTGGAGGCGGAACTGACCCGTTTCCGCATCGAGTCGGGCCTGCCGCGGGAGATCGACCACCTGCGCGTGGATCTGGCCGCCGCCCTGGCCGGCAACCCCGAGGCCGATCTCCTCCTCCAGCCCTACGACGTGCTCACCGTCAAGGAGGTCCCCCAGTGGGAGGAACAGGACCTGGTGACGGTGGAAGGGGAGGTACGCTTCCCCGGCACCTATCCCATCCGCCGCGGCGAGACCCTGGGTCAGCTCCTGGAGCGAGCCGGCGGTCTCACTCCCTTCGCCTATCCGGAAGGGGCGGTGTTCATGCGCGAAGAACTGCGTCGCCGGGAGCAGGAGCGCATGGAAGCCATGGCCGCCAACCTGGAGGAGGAGCTGGCGGCGATGACCCTGGAGAGCCGCGGCGATCCCGCCCAGGCCCAGTCCATCACCGTCGTGCGCCAGCTCATCCGCCAGGTGCGCAGCACACGCGCCGCCGGTCGCCTGGTCATCGACCTCACCAGCGAGGACAGCCCCACCACCCGCCGTTCCCTGGCGCTGGTCCTCAAGGGCGGCGACCGCCTCTACATCCCCTCCAGGATGCAGGAGGTCACCGTCATCGGCGAGGTCTTCCATCCCACCTCCCACCTCTACCGCAAGGGTTTGAGCTGGCGCGACTACGTCGATCTCTCCGGCGGCATGACCCACAAGGCGGACGACGATCGGGTGTACGTGGTACGCGCCAACGGCAGCGTGGAGACGGTGAAGGGGCGCTGGTTCGCGCGCCGCAGCATCGCCGTCCGCCCCGGCGATACCATCGTCGTGCCCCTGGACGCCGAGCGCATCCGCCCGCTGCGCCTGTGGACCGACGTTTCCCAGATCCTCTATCAGCTAGGCATCGCCGCTGCCTCGTGGAAGACGGTGGGGCTGTTCTGATGTCCAACGCCCCGGTATCTTGGCCTCACGCCGGAGGCCACGCATTGAGGGAAGAGCAGGCATGAAAGTCATGGATACTCCCCCGGGGCCCCAGCGGCCCGGTGAAGAAGGCCAGGCACCGGTGATCTACTATCTGCAACCGGCGGCGCCCACGGCCCAGGAAGACGACGAGATCGACCTGCGCGCCCTGTGGGACGTGCTGGTCGGCTCCAAGCTGTTGATCCTCGCCGTGGCCCTGCTGGCCACTGCCGCCGCCGCCGGCCTCGCCTGGATGAAGACGCCCGAATACGAGGCGCAGGTGACCCTGGCGCCGGTGGAGGAGGGCAAGGGCGGCGGCCTGGCCTCCCTCGCCGGCCAGTTCGGGGGGCTCGCCTCCCTCGCCGGCATCGACCTGGGCGGGGGCGGCGGCAGGACCGAGGAGGCCATCGCCATCCTCAAGTCACGCCAGTTCACCGAGGCCTTCATCCGCGACCACGACCTGCTGCCGGTGCTCTTCGCCGATCGCTGGGATGCGGCCCGCAAGGCCTGGATCGTCGGGGCGGGCGAGTCCCCCCCGGATATGTGGGACGCCCTCGCCGCCTTCGACCAGATCCGCAAGGTGGAGTCGGACAAGAAATCCGGTCTGGTGACGCTGACCATCCGCTGGCACGACCCCGAGCGGGCCGCCGCTTGGGCCAATGCGCTGGTGGAGCGGGTCAACCGCCACCTCCAGGAACAGGCCGTGGCGGAGGCGCAAAAGAGCATCGACTACCTGCGCGAGCAGCTCAAGACCACCGACGTGGTGGACATGCAGCAGGCCATCTACCGCCTCATCGAGGCGCAGACCAAGAACATCATGTTCGCCAAGGTGCGCGACGAGTACGTGTTCCGCGTCATCGACCCGGCCGTGCCCCCCGACCCGGACGACCCGGTCTCCCCCAAACGGTCCCTGATGGTCACCCTGGGCGTGGTTTTGGGGCTCATCCTGGGGGTGCTGCTGGCCTTCCTGCGCCATGCCGTGGGCGGCAAGGACGGCGAGGAGGCCGCGACATGACCCTCCAGCACGTGATCCTCTCCGGCGGCTCGGGCACCCGCCTGTGGCCCCTGTCCCGCGCCCACTACCCCAAGCAGCTCATTCCCCTGCTGGGGGATCGCAGCCTCCTCCAGGACACGGTCGCCCGCCTGCACGGGCTGGACGTGCCCCAGGCCCCGCCCCTGGTGGTGTGCAATGAGCAGCACCGCTTCATGGTCGCCGAACAGTTGCGTCTGCTGGAACGCGGGGACGGCCGCATTCTCCTGGAGCCGGTAGGGCGCAACACCGCCCCCGCCCTCACCCTCGCCGCTCTGGCGGCGCGCGCCGACGGCGACGATCCGGTCCTCCTGGCCACCCCCGCCGACCACGTGGTGCGCGATGCCGCCGCCTTCCGCGCCGCCGTCGCCCAGGGCCTGGCGGAGGCCGGGCGGGGGGCGGTGGTCACCTTCGGCATCGTCCCCGACCGGCCCGAGACCGGCTACGGTTACATCCGCCAGGGGCCGGCGCAGGGGCCCGGCTACCGCCTCGCCGGGTTCACCGAGAAACCCGACCAGGCTACCGCCGAGGCCTACCTGGCCGGCGGCGACCACCTGTGGAACAGCGGCATGTTCCTCCTGCGCGCCTCGGTGTGGCTGGCGCAACTGGAACGCTTCCAGCCGGACATGCTGGCCGCCTGTCGGCGCGCCTGGGAAGGGGGGCGGGCGGACGGCGATTTCTGCCGCATCGACGCCGAGGCCTTCACCGCCTGCCCCGAGGACTCCATCGACTACGCGGTGATGGAGCCCCTGGCCCGGGCGGGCGACGTACCCGCCCTGGTCATCCCCCTGGACGCCGGCTGGTCGGACGTGGGCTCCTGGGACGCCCTGTGGGCGGTGGGCGGGCAGGATGAGGACGGCAACGTCACCCGCGGCGACGTGCTCAGCCACGACAGCCGCGGCAACCTCGTCTTCGCCGAACACCGCCTGGTGGGCACGGTGGGGGTGGAGGACCTCATCGTCGTGGAGACCGCTGACGCCGTCCTCGTGGCGCGCAAGGACCGGGTGCAGGAGGTGAAGGCCCTGGTGGACCGCCTCAAGGCGGCCGGGCGCGACGAAGTGCTGCACCACCGCAAGGTGTACCGCCCCTGGGGCAGTTACGAATCCATCGACGCCGGCGAGCGGTTCCAGGTCAAGCACATCATCGTCCAGCCCGGCGCCAGCCTCTCCCTGCAGATGCACCACCACCGCGCCGAGCACTGGATCGTGGTGCGCGGCACGGCGCGCGTCACCCGAGGCGACGAGACCTTCCTCCTGAGCGAGAACCAGTCCACCTACATTCCCCTGGGGGAGGTCCATCGCCTGGAGAATCCGGGTACCATTCCCCTGGAACTCATCGAAGTGCAATCGGGCAGCTACCTGGGCGAGGACGACATCGTCCGTTTCGAGGACCACTACGGCCGCTGAGGCCCGGAACTCGATCGCCCCGGGTGGTCTAATCCCCAGTAAAATTCAAGGATAATCGCGGCAGTGCCGCCGAGGCTGACAAGTACGTGACCGACCGTCGTTTCATACGCAACTTCTCCATCATCGCCCACATCGACCACGGCAAGTCCACCCTGGCCGACCGCTTCATCGAATACTGCGGCGGCCTCTCCCAGCGGGAGATGGCCGAACAGGTGCTGGACTCCATGGACATCGAGCGCGAGCGGGGCATCACCATCAAGGCCCAGAGCGTGACCCTGGAATACCAGGCGAAGGACGGCCACACCTACCAGCTCAACTTCATCGACACCCCCGGGCACGTGGACTTCTCCTACGAGGTGTCCCGTTCCCTGGCCGCCTGCGAGGGGGCGCTTCTGGTGGTGGACGCCTCCCAGGGGGTGGAGGCGCAGAGCGTGGCCAACTGCTACACCGCCATCGACCAGGGCCTGGAGGTGGTGCCGGTGCTCAACAAGATCGACCTGCCCGCCGCCGACCCCGAGCGGGTCAAGCAGGAGATCGAGGAGATCATCGGTCTGGACGCCTCCGAGGCCATCCCCGTCTCCGCCAAGACCGGCGAGGGGGTGCCCGAGCTGCTGGAGCAACTGGTGGCCCGCATCCCGCCCCCGGGCGGTGACCCCGAGGCGCCCCTGCGCGCCCTCATCATCGACTCCTGGTTCGACAACTACCTGGGGGTGGTCTCCCTGGTGCGGGTGGTGGACGGCGAACTGAAGACCGGGCAGAAGATCCGCGTCATGTCCACCGGCCGCGACCACCAGGTGGACCACGTGGGCGTGTTCACCCCGCGGCGTAAGGAGACGGGCGTGTTGTGCGCCGGCGAGGTGGGCTACGTCATCGCCACCATCAAGGACATCGAAGGCGCCCCCGTGGGCGACACCCTCACCGACGCCCAGCGTCCGGCTGCCGAGCCCCTGCCCGGCTTCAAGCCGGTGCAGCCGCAGGTCTTCGCCGGCCTCTTCCCGGTCAGCTCCGAGGACTACGAAGACCTGCGCGAGGCCCTCGCCAAGCTGCGCCTCAACGACGCCGCCCTGTTCTACGAGCCGGAGACCTCCCAGGCCCTGGGGCTGGGTTTCCGCTGCGGCTTCCTCGGCACCCTGCACATGGAGATCGTGCAGGAGCGCCTGGAGCGCGAATACGGCCTGGACCTGGTCACCACCGCCCCCAACGTGGTGTACGAGGTACTCACCAAGGACGGCCAGGTGCACAAGGTGGACAACCCCGCCGACCTCCCCGAGCCCAACAAGATCGAGGAGATGCGCGAGCCCATCATCACCGCTGGCATCCTCGTCCCCCAGGAGTACGTGGGCAACGTCATCACCCTGTGCGTGGAGAAGCGCGGGGTGCAGAAGAAAATGCAGTACCTGGGCAACCAGGTGGCCCTGGAATACGAGCTGCCCCTGGCGGAGGTGGTGCTGGACTTCTTCGACCGCCTGAAGTCGGTGTCGCGCGGCTACGCCTCCCTGGACTACCAGTTCGCCCGCTTCCAGAGCGCCGACCTGGTCAAGCTGGACGTGCTCATCAACGGCGAGCGGGTGGACGCCCTGTCCATCATCACCCACCGCGACGCCGCCTACCCGCGCGGGCGCGAACTGGTGGAGAAGATGCGCGAGCTGATCCCCCGGCAGATGTTCGACATCGCCATCCAGGCGGCCATCGGCTCCCACATCATCGCCCGCTCCACCGTCAAGGCGCTGCGCAAGAACGTCACCGCCAAGTGTTACGGCGGCGACATCACCCGCAAGCGCAAGTTGTTGGAAAAACAGAAGGCCGGCAAGAAACGCATGAAACAGGTGGGCTCGGTGGAGATCCCCCAGGAGGCGTTCCTGGCCGTCCTGCAAGTCGGAAAGGACAAGTAACCCATGGATTTCCCCACCCTCATGGTCGCCGCCGCCGCCCTCACCGGGGGCATCTGGCTCCTCGACGCCTGGCTGTGGGCGCCCAAGCGGCGTCTCGCCGCCAGCCGCGTGCAGGCCACCGCCGAAGGGCAGGTGAGCGAAGAGTTGGTCCGCCAGGCCCTCAAGGAGCCGGTGCTGGTGGAGTACGCCAAGTCCTTCTTCCCCATCATCCTCGCCGTGTTGGTGCTGCGCTCCTTCGTGGTGGAACCCTTCCGCATCCCCTCCGGCTCCATGCTTCCCACCCTCCACGTGGGCGACTTCATCCTGGTGAACAAGTTCACCTACGGCCTGCGCCTGCCGGTGGCCAACACCAAGATCCTGGAACTGGGCGAGCCGCAGCGCGGCGACGTGGTCGTCTTCCGCTTTCCCAAAGATCCCAAGGTGGACTACATCAAACGCGTGGTGGGCCTGCCCGGCGACACCGTCCGCTACGTCGACAAGACTCTCTACATCAACGGCGAGGCGGTGCCGGTGAAGCCGGAGGGGAGCTATCTCAGCCCCATCACCGGCATGCCGGTGCCGGGCATGCAGCTCTACCTGGAAGATCTGGACGGCGTGCGTCACCACATCCTCATCGACGCCGGTCGTCCCGGCATCGACACCGAGATGCGGGTGCCCGCCGGCCATTATTTCGTCATGGGCGACAACCGGGACAACAGCAACGACAGCCGTTTCTGGGGCACCGTGCCCGAGGAGAACCTGGTGGGTAAGGCCTTCTTCATCTGGATGCACTTCAATCTCGACCAAGGCGGAATCGACTGGAACCGCATCGGCAAGAGCATCCATTGATTCTCCTCTCGGCTATCATTGTCCCATTGCCAATGGCGGCGAGCGTGTTCGCTCGGCCGCGACGCCGGGTCGTGTGCACGAGCAGAACACTTGCTCGAGGTGGTTAGCGAGCCGTGTTCGTGATCGACACCCGATCGATGTCCCGATGTATGAAAGTCGATTTCAGCCGCGAGTCCAGAAAAGACGATCCATTCCGCTTGCCCGGACCCCCAGCCCCATGAGTCCAATCCATCCCCTCGACGAGCGCCTCGGATACCGCTTCGACGACCGCGTCCTGCTGGACGCGGCCCTCACCCACCGCAGCGCCCGCGGGCGCCACAACGAGCGCCTGGAATTCCTCGGCGACGGCGTCCTCGACCTGGTCATCGCCGAGGCCCTCTACCGGCGCCTGCCGGAGGCCGACGAAGGGCAGCTCAGCCGCCTGCGCGCCAACCTGGTGAACCGCGACGCCCTCGCCCGCCTCGCCCGCCAACTGGGCCTGGGCGAATACCTGCGCCTGGGCAGCGGCGAACTCAAGAGCGGTGGCAAGCGACGTGACTCCATCCTCGCCGATGCCCTCGAGGCCCTGTTCGGTGCCGTCTACCTGGACGGTGGCTTCGAGGCCGCGCGCGATGTCATCCTCACGGTGTACCATGACCTGTTGGCGGGGGTGAGCCTGGAACAGGCGCGCAAGGATCCCAAGACGCGTCTGCAGGAATACCTCCAGGGCCGTGGCCTGCCGCTGCCCGAATACCAGGTCCTGGAGATCACCGGCCAGGCCCACGAACAGCACTTCCGCGTCGCCTGCCGGCTCGCGGACCCCCATTGCGAGGCGCAGGGGGAGGGGAGCAGCCGCCGGCGCGCCGAACAGGCCGCCGCCGCCGCCGTCCTGCAACGACTGGAGAGACGCACATGAACGAGCACAGCGGCCACAAGAGCGGCTTCGTGGCCCTGGTGGGGCGCCCCAACGTGGGCAAGTCCACCCTCCTCAACGCCATCCTCGGGCAGAAGATCTCCATCACCTCGCCGCGCCCGCAGACCACCCGCCAGCGCCTCCTGGGGATCAAGACCACCCCCCGCGGACAGGCCGTGTACGTGGACACCCCCGGCCTCCACAAGGGCGCCAAGCGGGCCATCAACCAGTACATGAACCGCGCCGCCACCAGCGCCCTGGCGGACGTGGACGTGATCGTCTTCGTCGTCGAGGGCACCCGCTGGACGGACGAGGACGAGCTGGTCCTGGAACGCATCGAGGAGAGCCGCGCGCCGGTCATCCTGGTGGTCAACAAGGTGGACAAGGTGAAGGACAAGCGCGACCTCCTGCCCCACCTCAAGACCCTGTCGGAGAAGCACGACTTCGCCGAGATCATCCCCCTGGCGGCCATCCGCGGCGAAGTGGCGCCCTTGGAGGAGGCGGTCTTCAAGTATCTGCCCGAGGGGCCGCCCCTGTTTCCCCCCGACCAGATCACCGACAAGAGCGAGCGCTTCCTCGCCGCCGAGCTCATCCGCGAAAAGCTCATGCGCCACCTGGGCAAGGAAGTCCCCTACCGCGTCGCCGTGGAGATCGAGCGCTTCCACGAACGCGAGGACGGCCTCCTGGAGATCGACGCGGTGATCTGGGTGGAACGTCCGGGGCAGAAGGCCATCGTCATCGGCAAGGGCGGCCGCCAGCTCAAGACCATCGGCCGCGAGGCGCGCGAGGACATGGAGCGCCTGTTCGGGCACAAGGTCTTCCTGCAACTGTGGGTGCGGGTGCGCGAAGGCTGGTCGGACGACCTGCGCGCCCTGCGTAGCCTGGGCTACCGGGATGAGTGAACGGGTCGATCTGACCCCCGCCTTCGTCCTCCACCGGCGCCCCTACCGCGACACCAGCCTGCTGCTGGAACTGATCACCCCCGAGCACGGCCGCGTCGGCGCCGTGGCGCGCGGCGCGCGCGGGCCCAAATCGCGCCTGCGCGGATTCCTGCAACCCTTTCTGCCCCTGCGCTGCTCCTGGCGCGGGCGCGGCGAACTGGCCACCCTCACCCAGGCCGAGGGCGGCGGTCCGCCCTTGTTGCGGGCCCCACCCGCCACCCTCATGGGCCTCTACGTCAACGAACTCCTCGTGCGCCTCTGGCCCCGGCGCGACCCCAACCCCGGGTTGTTCGGCCGCTACGCCCACACCCTGGCGGCCCTCGCCGGCCCGGACCCCGAGGCCGCCCTGCGCCTGTTCGAACGCGACCTCCTCGCCGTCCTCGGCTACGCCCTCGTCCTCGACCGGGACGACACCGGCGCCCCCCTCGATCCCGAGCGCACCTACCACTGTCGTCCCGGTCACCTCCCCGCCGCCGGGGGCCCCGGCCTGCCCGTTCCCGGCGACGCCCTCCTGGCCCTCGCCCGCGGCGAGCTCCGGCCCCCACACCTTCCTCCCCTGCGCCGCCTCACCCGCGCCGCCCTCGCCCCTCTCCTCGGTGACCGCCCCCTGCGCTCCCGCGACCTCTTCCGCGCCTACCGCCACAGCGCCTGGAGTTGTTGACCCGCTGTGCGGTCGACATTAGAATCCCAACCCCACTTCCCCGGTAGCTCAGTTGGTAGAGCAAGTGGCTGTTAACCACTGGGTCGGCGGTTCGAGCCCGTCCCGGGGAGCCAAATCGTGACCACGAAAAAAAACCCGTCGGCCACCAGCCGGTGGGGGTGTTTTCCCGCAGTTCCGAAACCTCTGCGTTCATGCGCGCCCGGCGGGGCGCCTTTCGACGTTACCCTATTTCTTGCGAAAAACAGCCGCGCCGGGCGAGGGACGCGAAACCGCCCGAGGCCCTTTCGCTCGACTTTGGCGTGCGGATGCCTCCGGTGTCCGTACGAAGCTCGGCCTGGACTCGATGCCCAGCCTGTTCGTGGACGTCTCCCGTCGCCCTCGCTCCACGACCCGATGTACGTCCAGCTCTTTGAGGATTTATGGGCGCGTTTTCGATCCGCCGATGGAAGTCGAGAGCGTGCCGTTCCGCTGGAGGTTCATGCCTGTAGTCTTGCCAGGGGCGCCAGCCGTTCCCAGTCCAGGTGCCGTTCCACGGCGTCGGCGAGGCGTTCGATGGCGGTCTCGCGCAGGGCCTCCACGTCCACCGGCTCGGGGGCGTCGAGGCCGGCCCAGGCGAGCAGGGCGGCGAGTGCCTGGGGGTGGTCGAAGAGGCCGTGGCAGTAGGTGGCGAGGATCTGGCCATCGGGCGAGCGGGCGCCGTCGGGGCGCCCGTCCAGGATCGCCGCCGGCTGCGCCAGGGCGACGCCACGGCTGACGCCGGCGTGGATCTCGTAGCCACGCAGCGGCGCCTCCCCCGGCAGGCACAGGTGCCCGGCCACGCGGCGCAGGGTCTTGTCCCGCGCCAGGGTGGTTTCCAGGTCCAGCCAGCCCAGCCCCTCGGCCGACCCCGGCGGGCCTTCCACCCCCAGGGGGTCGTCAATGCGCCGCCCGAGCATCTGCAGGCCGCCGCAGATGCCCAGCACGCGCCCGCCGTGGCGCAGGTGGCGGGCAAGGTCCCGGTCCCAGCCCTGGGTGCGCAGGAAGGCCAGGTCGGCGCGCACGTTCTTGCTGCCGGGGAGGATCACCAGGTCGGCGGGGGGAAGGGGGCGGCCCGGTTCGGCCAGGGTCAGGTCCACCCGCGGGTGCAGGCGCAGGGGGTCCAGGTCGGTGTGGTTGGCCAGGCGCGGCAGGCGCGGCACCACCACGGAGAGGCCCGCGCCGCGGCCCTGGGGGCGTTCCAGGGCGAGGCTGTCCTCCGCTTCCAGATGCAGGTCGGGAAGGAAGGGGAGGACCCCCAGCACCGGCACCCCGTCGCGCGCCTCCAGCCAGCGCAGGCCCGGTTCGAGGAGGGCCGGGTCGCCGCGGAAGCGGTTCACCACCAGGCCGCGCACCCGCGCCCGGTCGTCCGCCTCCAGCAGCGCCAGGGTGCCGTGCAACTGGGCGAAGACGCCGCCCCGCTCGATGTCCCCCACGAGGATCACCGGCAGGTCGGCGGCGCGCGCGAAGCCCATGTTGGCCAGGTCGTTGTCGCGCAGGTTGATCTCCGCCGGGCTGCCCGCCCCCTCCACCAGCACCAGGTCGAACTCCGCCTCCAGGCGCCGGTAGCTCTCCAGTGCCACCGGCAGGAAGCGGGGTTTGGCGGCGTGGTAGGCGCGCGCGTCCATGTCCGCCACCGCCCGGCCGTGGACGATCACCTGGCTGCCGGTGACGGAGGTGGGCTTGAGGAGAATGGGGTTCATGTCCACCCGTGGCTCCAGGCCGCAGGCGCGCGCCTGCACCGCCTGGGCCCGGCCGATCTCGCCGCCGTCGGCGGTGACGGCGCTGTTGAGGGCCATGTTCTGGGGCTTGAAGGGGGCGACGCGCAGCCCGCGCCGCACCAGGGCCCGGCACAGGCCGGTGACGAGGGTGCTCTTGCCCGCGTCGGAGGTGGTTCCCTGGACCATCAGGCCGGGCATGTCCCGAGTCTCCATTTTAAGGACGGGGCGGGGATTATAGCCGGGGGATGGTCGACGGTGTCCCTACTGCCGTGGTGCCGGACCGTTTCCGAGTCGTGCTAAGCTAGCTGCCCCGCACCGACGAGAGCGGCGAATGAGCGACGGCGAACGACCCCTTCCCCCCAGCCCCTACGAGCGCATGGGCGGCGACGACACCGTGCGCGCCCTGGTGGACCGTTTCTACGCGCTCATGGACACCCTCCCCGAGGCGCGCGACATCCGCCGCCTGCACGCCGAGGACCTCTCCGGCGCCCGCGACAAGCTGTTCGACTTCCTCTCCGGCTGGCTCGGCGGCCCGCAACGCTACGTGGAGAAGTACGGCCACCCGCGCCTGCGCGCCCGCCACCTGCCGTTTCCCATCGGCGTGCGCGAGCGCGACCAGTGGCTCCTGTGCATGGAGCGGGCGATGCGCGACGTGGGCCTGCCCGAGGACCTCCAGCGCCAGCTCCGCGACGCCTTCTTCCGCACCGCCGACCACATGCGCAACCAGACCGACTAGGCCGTGCAGGCGTTCTTCGTCGTCCTCGCCGCCCTGGCCCTGGACGCGTTCCTGGGCGAGCCGCGCCGCGCCCACCCCCTGGTGGCCTTCGGGCGCCTGGCCGAGGCCCTAGAGCGACGCTGCAACCGGGGCCGCGCGCGCCGTCTCAAGGGGGTGGCGGCGGTGGTCCTGCTGGTGGCGCCGCCGACCCTCGCCGGCGCCCTCCTCGCCGCCTGGCTGGGGCCGGTGGCGGAGGTGGCCATCCTCTACCTGGCCCTGGGCCTGCACGCCCTGCACCGCCACATCCGCCCGGTGGGCGCGGCCCTCGCCCAGGGGGACCTGGAAGCGGCGCGCGCCTGCGTCGCCCGCGTGGTGAGCCGCGACGCCGCCGCCCTGGACGCCCCCGGCGTCGCCCGCGCGGCCACCGAATCGGCCCTGGAGAACGGCGCCGACGCCGTCTTCGCCAGCCTGTTCTGGTACCTGGCGGCCGGCGCCCCCGGGGTGGTGGCGCACCGCCTGGTGAACACCCTGGACGCCATGTGGGGCTACCGCAGCGAGCGCTTCGCGCGCTTCGGCTGGGCCGCGGCGCGCCTCGACGACCTGCTCAACTGGGTGCCCGCGCGCCTCACCGCCCTCGCCTACGCCCTCGCCGGCGACACGCGCCGCGCCCTGCGCTGCTGGCAGGCCCAGGGGGGGCGCTGGGAGAGCCCCAACGCCGGGCCGGTGATGGCCGCCGGCGCCGGTGCCCTGGGGCTGCGCCTGGGCGGGCCCGCCCCCTACCCCGGCGGCCTGCGCCGGCGACCGGTATTGGGGGAGGGGAGGGCGGTGCACCCCGGCGCCCCCGAGGCGGCCCTGGCCCTGGTGCGCCGCGCCCTGGCCCTGTGGCTCCTGGTCCTGGGGGTGGGGGGGATGGCCCTTGGCTGAACCCCTCGTCCACGGCGGCGACCTGGTCGATGCCACCCGCCGCTTCGGCCTGCCCCCGGAGGGCTGGTTGGACCTCTCCACCGGCATCAATCCCGACCCGTGGCCCGCCCCGGCCCTGCCGCCCGCTGCCCTGGCGCGCCTGCCCCTGGCGGACGGGCACCTGGAGGCGGCGGCCGCCGCCTACTACGGCAGCGACGCTCTCCTCCCCGTGCCCGGTTCGCAGGCGGCCATCCAGCTTCTGCCGCGCCTGCGGGCGCCGGGGGAGGTGGCGGTCGTCGGCCCCACCTACGCCGAGCATGCCCACCGCTGGCGTGCCGCCGGCCACCGGGTGACGGAGACGGACGCCGCCGGGGTGGAGGCGGGGCTGGAGCGCTGGTCGGTGGTGGTAGTAGTGAATCCGGACAACCCCAGCGGCCGGACCCTGGCACCGGAACGCCTGACGGCCTGGCGCGAGGCCCTCGCTGGACGCGGCGGCTGGCTGGTGGTGGACGAGGCCTTCGCCGATCTGGCGCCCGAGCACAGCCTTGCCCCACAGGCGGGCGCCCCGGGGCTGGTGGTGCTCCGTTCCCTGGGTAAGTTCTTCGGCCTGGCGGGCCTGCGCCTGGGATTCGTCCTCGCCGGGCGCGAGGTCCTTGATCCCCTGGCCGAGGCCCTCGGCCCCTGGGCGGTGTCCGGCCCGGCCCGCTGGTGGGGGGCGCTGGCCCTGTCGGATCGGGAATGGCAGGGGCGGACCCGCGCGCACCTGGCCGAGGCGGCGGCGCGCCTGGACCGGCTTCTGGCCGATCACGGCTGGGCAGTGGCCGGGGGCACGGCCCTGTTCCGCTGGCTGCCGGGGGAGGCCGCCACGGCCCGTCAGGCGGCCCTGGCGCGCGTCGGGGTGTGGACGCGCGTCTATGATGCACCGCCGGGACTGCGCATCGGCCTGCCGCCGGCAGAGCGATGGGAACGGCTGGAGGCGGCCCTGCGGGCAGCGGTCTAGATCGGGGCGGGGGAGATGGAGCTGGCGACAGGAGTCGAACCTGCGACCCGCTGATTACAAATCAGCCGCTCTACCAACTGAGCTACGCCAGCGCGACAGGGGAAAACCGATTCTAGCCCCGCCCTCGCCTCAGGCACAATCCTGGCGCCGGTGGGAGATGCCCTTGAAGCCCTTTTCGATGCGCCGCCAGGTGGCCGCGCCGGGGGCCTTCTCGCCCTCGTAACGGACGTTCACCCAGTAGCGCCGGCCGGGTTTGTAGCGGGGCGCCACCTGGGCCTCGATGCCGCGGGCGGCGAGGCTGCGCCGGCGCTTCTCCGCCGAGCGCTCGTACTTGTATAGGCCCAGGGAGATGGCGCCGCGGTTGTCGCCGTCACGGATCAGGTAGAGGTCCTGGATGCCCTTGCGGCGCAGCTCGCGCACCGTGGCCTCGGCGCGGGCCATGGACTGGGGCGGGAGGAAGACCCAGTAGCCGCTGCGCACGGGGACCTTTTGCGTCTCCACCCGCCCGCGCGTGCCCAGGTGGCGCGCCAGGCGGGTGCGCAGGGCGTCCAGGTCCTGCTTGCCGTACAGGGGGCCGACCCGGTAGCAGAAACTCTTTTTGGGCGGCGGTTCCGGTTCTGGAGCGGGCTCGGGGGCGGCCTCGGCTGCGGTGTGGGCCGGAGGAGCGGCCACCGTCTCGGCATGGGTGGCTTGGGTGGCGGTGGCCGCCGCCATCTGCGCGACCGGTGCCTGTGCGGCGTGGGTTTTTGTGGCCGCTTCGTGGCCGGGCGCCGGTGTCTCGTGGGCGGGGATCTCGTGCGGCGCCGATGCCGGGGCGTGCTCTCCGGTGCCGTGCGCGGGCGATTGC
>WFVN01000243.1 GCA_015491615.1 Gammaproteobacteria bacterium | reverse complement strand
CTGGGGGAGAGGGTGCAATGGGACACCCTGCCCACCCTCCACCGCCTCGTCACCCAGGCACGCGTGGGCGAGGGCAACACCTCCCGCCTGCGCCACCAGGGGCGGGACTACACCGTGTGGGTGCAACCGGAGCTGGACCTGCAGGGCCTCTCGGGCATCCGCGTCCTGTTCATCCTCGCCGAGGGCCTCCACGACGAGCCGGACGAGGCGCAGATCCTCGCCCGCTACACCACCGACCTCATCACCGTGTACGACCGGCACGGGCGCTGCCGCTACGCCTCCCCCGCCGCCGAGCGCATTCTCGGGCGGGCACCCCACACCCTCATCGGCCTCACCCTGGACGAGATCCTCGACAGCCTCAACGTCGGCCGCAACCGCAAGCGCCTGTTCGCCAAACTGGCCGAATCGGACGGCGAGAACTGGATCAGCCACGAGGCCCGGCGGGAGGACGGTCGCCCCCTGTGGCTGGAGACCCGCGCCCGCATCGAGACCGACCCGGACGGCGAGCGGGTGACCCGCATCGTCGCCATCTCCCGCGACATCACCCAGCGGCGCGAAACCGAGGAACGCCTCACCTACCTGGCCAACTACGACTCCCTCACCGGCCTCCCCAACCGCACCCTGTTCCGCGACCGCCTGCGCCGCGCCATCGCCCGTGCGCAACGCAACGACACCAAGGTGGCCCTCCTGTTCCTCGACCTCGACCGCTTCAAGAACATCAACGACAGCCTCGGCCACCATGCCGGCGACCAGCTCCTGCGCGGCATGGCCCGCCGCCTGCAGAAGCACGCCCGCGAGGGGGACACCGTCGCCCGCCTGGGGGGAGACGAGTTCACCGTCATCCTGGAAGGCATCAAGGACCCGGAAGACGCCGCCGCCGTAGCGCGCAAGATCCTCGAACTCATGGAGACCCCCTTCCGCCTGGACGGGCACGAAATCATCGTCTCCACCAGCATCGGCATCACCCTGTTCCCCGACGACGCCCAGGACATGCGCACCCTCCTCAAAAACGCCGACACGGCCATGTACCGCACCAAGGAGAAGGGGCGCAACAACTACCACTTCTACACCGCCGACATGAACGCCAAGGCGGTGGAACACCTGATGCTGGAGAACAGCCTGCGCTTCGCCATCGACCGGCAGGAATTCCTCCTCTACTACCAACCCCAGGTGGACCTGCACAGCCGCCGCATCATCGGCGTGGAGGCCCTGCTGCGCTGGATGCACCCCGAGCAAGGGCTCATCGAACCGGACCGGTTCATCCCCTTCGCCGAAGAGACCCAGCTCATCATCCCCATCGGCGAATGGGTGCTGCGCAACGCCTGCCGCCAGGCCAAGGCCTGGGAAGAGGCCGGCCTCCCGCCCATGCGCATGGCCGTCAACCTCTCCATGCAGCAGTTCCGCCAACCCGACTTCGTGGCCGTGGTGCGCTCGGCCCTGGACGAATCGGGCCTCGACCCCACCCGTCTGGAGCTGGAGATCACCGAGGGCTTCCTCGCCCACAACATCGAAAAGACGGCCCAGATGCTGCACGAGCTGAAAGACCTGGGGGTGAACCTATCCATCGACGACTTCGGCACCGGCTTCAGCTCGCTCAACTACTTGCGCAAGTTTCCTCTCAAGAAACTCAAGATCGACCAGTCCTTCGTCCGCGACATCACCACCGACGCCGACGACGCCAACATCGCCGAGGCCATCATCGCCCTGGGCAAGAGCCTGCAACTGGAAGTGGTCGCCGAAGGCGTGGAGGAGGAAGGTCAGTTATACTTCCTGCGCACCCACGGCTGCGACCAGGTGCAGGGCTTCCTGGTGAGCCACCCCCTGCCGGCGGAGGAGCTCACCCCCCTGCTGCGGGAATACAGCGACGCCTCCGCCCCCCGTTACGAACAATACCGCCTGTGGCCCGAGTTGCTGGCCACCTGAACACGAAGGACCCACCATGGACACGAGTCAGTTCGAACCCCTCCGGGAGATGGAGGCCTTCACCCTGGCGATGCTGAACCGCATCATCGCCTTCCAGGAGAAGGAACACCCCGCCTGGGACGAGGGGCGCCCTTTCCGCGAGCGCATCGCCGACCTGCCCCTGCACGCGCTGGTATTCAGCAACCCCGACCGCGACCCGGCCACCCAGGGGCCCACCGTGGCCCACTACTTCCCCCTGCGCCGGGAGATGCTCACCCTCGCCGCCTACCTGCGGCAGTTGAGCGAGGCCCCGAAGGTGCTGGACCTGCACCCGCGCAACGGCTTCATCGCCAGCCTTCTGACCCTGGAAGACGAGGCGATCCGCGTGGACGCCCTGCGCGACCCGGCCTGCAAGCCGAGCCAGATCGAACGTTTCCACACCGAGGCGGTCCGCTTCCTCGACCAGACCCTGGCGGAATACGAAGGCGAAGTGGACCTCGCCCTCTCCTCCTGGATGCCCCCGGGGCAGGACCCCACCCCTCACCTGGCGCGCCTGCGCCCCAAGCTGGTGGCCTACGTCTTCACCGACCACGTCAACGAGGAGACCGGCGAACGGCAGACCGGCAGCGACGGGGCCTTCGGCGAGAACCTGCCCGAGGGCTACCGGCTCATCGACCAATGGGAGGTGACCCGGCGCGAGGACCTGTTCCATGGCATCTGGCCCGACCTCACCCCCTGCCCCAAGGAAGTACGGCAGGTACGCCTCTACGCCGACGCCCCTTACCACGGCCTGACGCGCCCGGAGATCCCCGAGGACCACCCCCCCTACGATTGGGAACACGAACTGGCCATGGCCGAACTGGCGCACCGCGCCAAGGAACACCTGCGCGCCCTCGGCCACCCGGTGTGAACAAGCGTTCACAAGGGCCGTGAGAGATCCGGCCCATCAAGATCGGACGTGCCCCTTGGCGGAGGAGGTCCGCCTTTTCTCGTTCGGGGGTGGGCGTCCAAAGACGCACCACACCGGCTGAAAGCCCTCGAAGCCAGGCCCGTCCCGCCGACGTCGCTGACTCCTTGGCGGAAAGGCGCCCCGACCCCCGAGGGGAAGGCATGGTCACGATCCATTCGAGAAGACTCCCCATCCCGAGCCCACGTCCACAAGGGACGCTCGAAACTTGACGCCCACCCTGGGCTACAATCGCGCCATGGCCGTACCACCTCCCACCCGCCGCGAACGCATCGCCTGGACGCTGTACGACTTCGCCAACTCCGGCTACACCACCGTCGTCCTCACGGCGGTGTTCAACGCCTATTTCGTCGGCGTGGTGGCCCCCGGCGCCGGCTTCGACGGGGGCACCGCCACCCTCCTGTGGACCTTGGCGGTGGGGGCCGCCAACGCCCTGGTCCTCCTCAGTGCCCCCTTGCTGGGGGCCATCGCCGATCACGGCGCGCACAAAAAACGCTACCTCGTCGTCTCCTCCCTGGGCTGCATCCTGGGGACGGTGGCCCTCGGCCAGGTGGGGCCCGGGGACGTGTGGCTGGGCATGACCCTGGTGATCCTGGCCACCTACCTGTTCGCGGCGGGAGAGAATCTCATCGCCGCCTTTTTGCCCGAACTGGCGCCGCAGGCGGGCATGGGGCGTCTGTCCGGCTACGGCTGGGCGGTGGGTTATCTGGGCGGACTGTCGGTGCTGGCCCTGTGCCTTGCCTACGTGCGCCACGCCCAGGCACAAGGCTTGACGGCGGCGGACTACGTCCCCGGCACCCTGTACATCACCGCCGCCGCTTTCGCCCTGGGGGCGCTGCCCACCTTTCTCTGGCTGCGGGAGCGGGCGGTGCCCTCGCCGACCCCGCCCGGAGGGCTGTTCCGCGCCGGCCTGGATCGCCTGCGCGACACCTGGGGCCATGCCCGTCGCCACCGGGACCTGTTCCGCCTGCTGTCGGCCATCGCCGTCTATCACTGCGGCATCAACACGGTGATCGTCCTGGCGGCGGTGTTCGCCCAGGCAGTGCTGGGCTTCACCACCGAGGACAGCATCCTTCTCATCCTGGTGGTGAACGTCACCGCCGCGGCGGGGGCCTTCGTCTTCGGCCACCTGCAAGACCGCATCGGCTCGGTACGCACCCTGGTGGTCACCCTGGTCATCTGGATCGCGGCGGTGGCGGCGGCCATCCTGGTGGAGACCCGCGCCCAGTTCTGGTGGGTGGCCAATGCCGTGGGGATCGCCCTGGGGGCGAGCCAGAGCGCCGGCCGCGCCCTGGTGGGGCAGTTCTCTCCGCCGGCGCGGGCGGGGGAATTCTTCGGCCTGTGGGGGCTGGCGGTGAAACTGTCGGCCATCGTCGGGCCGGTGACCTACGGGCTGGTGAACCACTTCACCGGCGGCGACCACCGCATCGCTCTCCTCTCCACCCTGGCCTTCTTCGTCGCCGGCCTCATCCTCCTGCGCGGAGTGGACGAGGCGCGCGGCGAGCGGGTGGCGCGGGAGGAGGCCGCTAGGGACGCAGCCGGTTGAGGGCGGCGGCCACCTCGAAGGCACGCGGCAGGGAGAGGTCCCCCAGGGGCCAGGAGGTGACGTGGTCCAGGCCCTCCGCCGCCAGGCGCTCGATGAGCCCGGGGAGGGCCTCGCCGAGGCCGCGATCGGGCAGCTCGCGGGCGTAGTGGCGGGCGATCCAGGCGATGGCGTGCAGCTGCCCGCTCTCCACGATCTGCTCCACCGCCCCCAGGTCCATGCGCGCCCCATCCACCCACACCACCTGCCCCTCGCGCAGCTTTACCTTGGGACGATCCGAGGCGGCAAGGGCGTGGGCGTCCACCCTCCGTTCCGGGTGACGCGCCAGGGGGGGCCGCGGACCGGCCTCGGGGACAGTGATACCGGCGGCCGCCTCGCGCGCCTGGGCGGTGACGTCCCGCGGCCGGTATTCGTCCATCATGAGGACCGTGTCGGCGACGGCGAAATAATCCCCGGAGCCCCCCATGACCAACAGGGTGGATACCCCCAGCCGTTCGTGCAGCTCCCGCACGCGGGCGATGAAGGGGGCGATGGGTTCCTTGTCCGGGTGCACCACCGCCTGCATGCGCGCGTCGCGGATCATGAGGTTGGTGGCGGCGGTGTCCTCGTCCACCAGCAGCAGGCGCGCGCCCATGTCCAGGGCCTCCAGGATGGCCGCCGCCTGGGAGGTGCTGCCGCTGGCGTTGTCGGTGGCGAAACGGCGCGTGTCCCGGCCCAGGGGCAGGTGGTCGATGAAGGGGCGGATGTCCAAGGGATGGATGGCGCGACCGTCCTCGGCGCGCACCTTGACCGCCTCGGCCAGGGTCACCACCCGCTCGCGCCCGTCGCCGGGGATGTGGTCGTACACCCCCCGCTCCAGGGCCTGCAGGAGGGTGGTCTTGCCGTGGAAGCCGCCGCCCACCACCACTGTCACCCCAGCGGGGACGGCCATCCCCCGCACCAGGCCGGCGTGGGGCAGGGTGACTTCCTCGGCCAGGGTGTCGGGGGCGTCGAAGGGCACCGCGCCCTCTGTCAAGGGGCGATCGTCGATGCCGCTGCGCCGTGGGAGGACGGCCCCGTCCCCCACGAAGGCGACGAAGCCGTGCGCCGCCAGCCAGGCGCGCAGGGCCACCTGGTCCTCCACGCAGCGGACGTGCGCCCACAGGGGCTCTGGGTCCTCGGCCACCGCCGGCACCGCCTCCGCCACCGCCGCCGGCAGGGCCTGCAACAACAGGCGCCGGGCCTCGCCTCCGAGGATGCGCCGACCGACGGCGGGCAGGCCCACGGATGGGCGCAGTTCCAGGGAGCCGTCCGTCCCCAGGCGCACCCCGGTGCGCCACAACACCGCCTGCCCCGGACGCGCCACCGCCAGCTCGCCGCTACGACCGCTGCCCCGCCCCCGCGCCTGGCGATGCAGGGCCACGAACAGGCGCCGTTGCAGGTAGTCGGCCGTGGCCCGGCGCCGGTCCGCAGTGGCCCACAGGGCCTCCGGCAGGCGGTGTGCCTCGGGGTCGAAAGTGAGGGAGAGACGGCTGGGGGCGGCGAAGGGGTCGCCCTGGACGTGCAGGAAGCGCAGGTTATAATCCGGCCAGCGGAAGACCTCTCCCTGCAAGTCCTTGTATGCCTTGTAGGGTTTGCCGTCCAGGCGATCCAGGATGCGCGCCAGGCGTTGCATACGTTCCCCTTCGAATCAGGTCCGTTCCATGTCCCGTTTCACCCCGCACGCGCGCCCCATGCGCCTGGCCATCGACGACGTGCGACGCCAGTTCCAGGCCCTCCCCGGGGGGCCGTTCGGCGCCTGTATCGTCCGTGGCGAGGCGGTGATCGCGGTGGCCCACAACACCGTGCTCGCCCACCACGACCCCACCTGCCACGCAGAGGTGAACGCCATCCGCGCCGCCAGTGCCGCCTTGGCCAGCCACGACCTCTCCGGCTGCACCATCTACTCCACCACCGAGCCCTGCCCCATGTGCTTCTCGGCCATCCACTGGGCGCGCCTGGAGCGGGTGGTGTTCGGCACCCGCATCGAGGACGTGCAGCGGCTGGGGTTCAACGAGCTGACGGTGGACAACGCCACTCTCAAGCGCCTGGGGGGCAGTCCGGTGGACATCATACCCGACTTCCTGCGCGACGAATGCCTGCGCCTGCTGGACGACTGGGCCGCCCTCCCCGGTCGCCAGGTGTACTGAGGCCGCCATGCCCTGGCCGCTGACCGCCCTCGTCCTTGCCGGCGGCCAAGGCCGACGCATGCACGGGCGGGACAAGGGCCTGCTCCCTTGGTGCGGTCGCCCCCTGGTGGACTGGGTCCTGGCGCGGGTGGCCGATCAGGTGGACGCCGTTCTGATCAGCGCCAACCGCCATCTGGCGGACTACCGCGCCCTGGGGTATCCGGTGGTGGCCGACCCCACCCCCGGCCTCGGCCCCCTGGGC
>WFVN01000242.1 GCA_015491615.1 Gammaproteobacteria bacterium | reverse complement strand
CGTTGCCGTTGGTGTAACGGGCGTAGACGACGCCGTTCTCCTCCACGTCGAAGCCGGTCAGACGGCCGGTGGTGAATCCGTTCTGGGAGAGGGTGTTGACGGCGAACTCGGACCCGTACTGGGTGGTGTCGCCCAGATCGAAGGTGAGCTGCAAGGGGTCGGCACCGGTGGTGAGATTGATCGGGGGATAGACGATTTGCTCTGGGGTGGTGCTCACCACACTGGTACCGCCGCCGTCCACGTAGCGGGTCTGGGCGAGGGTGCCGTCGGGATTGAATTCCAACACCGCCGCGGGATTGGGGGAGGAACCGCCGGTGGCGGTGCCGTCGTCGGAGGGATTGACAGGGCTACCGTCCAGATACAGAAACATCTGCCAGGCGTTGTTGACCGTCCCGTCGGAGACTTTGCGGTAGTACATGGACACCACGTGCGGCGCCCCCAGGGAATCGTACACGGTGGTGGCGGTGACATGGTTGTAAGTGGTCGGATCGGTGGGGTCGAAGGGCGAGGTGGTCACGTCGTGGAGGTTACCCGCGGCGATGGTGAAGGGGGTGAGGTCGGCATCCACGTTGACGTTCACTTCCACCTGCGAGGTGGCCACCGGGGCGCCGATGGTGTTCTCCAGGCGCAGATCGGTGAGGGTGCCGGTGTTGAAGGTGGTAGTGGTGCCCACCGTCACCGGCGGGAATACCTGCAGGGTCTGGCCGGTGGTGTTGATCACGTAGCCGTCCCGGTCCAGGCCGAAGGTGCCGTTGCGGGTGAGGTAGCGACCCTTTTCGTCTTCGACGATGAAGAAACCCTGACCGGTGATGGCCAGGTCGGTGGAGTTGTCGGTGTATTCGATGTTGCCCTGGGCGAAGATCTGGCGGATGTTGGCCGTGCGCACCCCGGAGCCGTTCGTGATCTGGGTGATGGCCCCGTAGGCGGCGGCATAGACGTCCACGAATTCCGCCCGCGAAGCCTTGAAGCCGGTGGTGGCGGCATTGGCGATGTTGTTGCCGGTCACTTTCAGATCGGCGGATGCGGCATGCAGGCCGCTCAGGGCGATACGAAAAGGCATGGTGCTCTCCTTCTGCTTCTTTCGTCGGTGTGCAGATCAGAGGATCTCGCGCACGTCGTTGATGTCCACCGGGCCGAGTCCGGCGACGTTCACCTGGCTGCGCTGACCGTTGCGACCCAGGGTCACGCTCTCCACCGGCCCCACCACCAGTGTGTTCTGGGCTTGCATCTCACCGTCCACACGGACATTGGCGACGATGCGGTAATCACCGGCCGGCAAGGGGTTGCCGTCCATGCCGGTGCCGTCCCAGGTGAAGCGTACGGTGCCGGCGCTCTGCCCCCCCAGGGCCAGGCGCTTCACCCATTGGCCGGAGGCGTCGTAGATGTCCACCGCCAACTCGTCGGTGGGGGTGTCCAGCTCCACCGCGCCACCGAGGAAGCGGCCCTCCCCGTCCGGTAGGTAAGCGGTGTCGCCGGGGACGAGGACGAAGCGCCCCACCAGGGACGAGGCCTGCAGGGCCTGGCTGGAGATGAGGGAATCGGCCAGGCGCTCGATGGTCTTCTGTGTCTCCTGTTGGCTGGCCAGGTTGCTGAACTGGGCCAGCTCGCCCAGGAACTTGCTGTTGTCCATGGGATTCAGGGGGCTCTGGTTGCGCATCTGGGCGATCATCAGGCGGAAGAACTCTTCCTGCCCCAGGGTGGTGCGCTTGCCGTTCTCCTGCTGCTGCTTTTCCTGGATGCCCAGCTGCGAGAACAAGGAGTCGTTGTCGATTCTGTCGGCCATGGTCAGGCTCCCTCAGGTATCCACGCTCACTGGCCCAGACGCAGGGTGGCCATGAGCATCTGCTTGGTGGTGTTCATCGCCTCGACGTTGTTCTGGTAGCTGCGCGAGGCGGAGATCATGTTGGCCATCTCCTCCACCACGTTGACGTTGGGCAAATGGATGTAACCCTGTTCGTCGGCCAGGGGATGGTCGGGCTCGTAGCGCTTGCGCAATTCCGCCTGGCTCTCGACGATGGCGCGCACGCGCACGCCGGCGGCGGCCTCGTCACCGCCCATGAGGAGGGTGGCGAAGACGGGCTGACGGGCGCGGTAGGTCCGTTCGATGGAAGAACTCACCGTCTCCGCGTTGGCCAGGTTGGAGGTGGTCACGTTGAGGCGCACGGACTGGGCCAGCATGCCTGATCCGGCGACGTCGAAGACTCGCAGCAAAGAGGACATCAGCGGCCTCCTCCCTTGATGGCGTTGACGAGCGATTTGAACTTACCACCCAGGAACTGCAAGGTGGCCTGGTAACGGACGGCGTTTTCGGTGAATTTGGCCTTCTCCACCTGGGCGTCCACGGTGTTGCCGTCGAGCGAGGGTTGCAGGGGTTGGCGATAGAGGAGCTCGGCGCTGCGCGCGTCCCTACCGCCCGGCTGGATGTGCCCGGGGCGGGTGACGGTCAGGCGCTGGGGCCCACCCTGGCCGACCACCTGCCGCATCACGGTGCGAAAATCGATGTCCCGGGCCTTGTAGTTGGGCGTGTCGGCATTGGCCAGATTGGCCACCAGGACCTCGTTGCGCCGCGCCCTCAGGTAGAGGGCCTGTTCGTACACTCCGACGATCTTGTCCAGGTCGAATCGCATGGTTGTCTCCGTGGCTTCGCGGGGATGCGAAGCAACGGACGTGCCATGCCGCTCAGTCGTCGGGATGGTCCTTGGGACGGTAGAAGACGCCGTGGCGCGTGCGCACCATGCGATAGCGGTCGGAGTAATTGTTGGGAGTCTCGGAACTGCCCAGGACCAGGTATCCGGGCGAGGCGAGGGCATCGGCCATACGGTCGAGGATGTCCCCCTTGAGCTGGGGAGAAAAATAGATGAGGACGTTGCGGCAAAAGATGACCTGAAATTTGCCGAGGCGGGCGAAACTGTCCTTCAGGTTCAAGGCCATGAATTGCACCCGCGCCTTGATCCTGGGCTTGACCGCCCACAGGCCGTCCTGGGGCTGGAAATACTTGTCGCGGATCTCCGGAGTGACACCCCGCCCCAAGGCCGCCTCGTCGTACACCCCGGCGCGCGCCTGGGCGAGGGCGGTGGGAGAAATGTCGGTGGCGGTGATGCGCACGTCCCCCAGGCGCGAACCCGGATGGCGGGCTTTGTACTCCTCCACCACCATGCTGATGGAGTAAGGTTCCTGGCCGGTGGAGCAAGCCGCCGACCAGATCTTGATGGCAGGCAGGCGGCGCTTTTCCAATTCGGGAAGGATGTGTTCCTGGAGCAGGCGATAAGGGCCGCCGTCGCGAAACCAGAGGGTTTCGTTGGTGGTCATGGCGTCCACCACCCGCAACTTAAGATCTTGCTGGCCGGGGCCGTCCACTTGACGCGCCAGGGCATCCAGGTCGGGTAGACCGAACTCCCCCAGGAGGCGACGCAAACGGCTGGAGACCAGGTACTGCTTGTTGTCCCCGAGAACGATGCCGCACTGCTTTTCCAGGAAGTGGGTCAGGCGCCGGTAACCTTCGGCGCTGATGCCCCCGCCCGTGCTAGGGGGAGGCGGTCGATGATCATTTCGCTTGAGCATGTCGGATTCCGTGTTCTCCCTCGCCCTCCTCCGGCAACCCCCTGAAACGCCTTATCTGCCGCCAGATAGTCTCCACCAGTTCTTCGGTGTCGAACTTGGAGAGGAAGGCGTCCGCCGCCACCGTCTCCAACAGACTGGAGTCGAAGACCCCGCTCAAAGAGGTGTGCAAGAGGATGAACAAATGCTTGAGGCGCTCATCCTCGCGGATGTGCCGCACCAAGGTGTAGCCGTCCATCTCCGGCATTTCCACGTCCGAGATGACGAGCGCCAGGTTGGCCAGGCGCGGATCACTCTCGTCCGCCCAGCACTGCAGGGTCTCCAGGGCGATGCGGCCATTGTTGACGGCGGTGTAGGCGGCCCCCCGCTCCTTGAGGACGCGGGTGATCTGGTTGCGGGCCACCGACGAGTCGTCCGCCACCAGGACGTGCACCCCCAGGTCCTCGCCCGCCGCCACGTCGTCCTCGTCGAAGGAGACACCGGTCACTTCGTAGAGGACTTTCTCCACATCCAGCACCTCCACCAACTCGCCGTCGATGTCGGTGACGGCAGTGAGGTAATGATCCGCCCCCACGGCGGCCGGTGGTTGCCGCACGTCCTCCCACTGCATGTTGACGATGCGATCCACCGCCTTCACCAGAAAGCCTTGCACGGTGCGGTTGTACTCGCAGACGATGAGATCCGCCCGGGCGGGATCGGGGATCGGCGCCCGGCCGATGGCGCGCGCCAAGTCGATGACGGTGATGGCCTGGCCGCGCACCACCGCCACTCCCCGCACGTGCGGATGGGCGCCGGGGAAGGTGACCAGGGGCGGGCAGCCCACCACCTCCCGCACTTTGAAGACGTTGATGCCATAGCGCTGGGGACCGTCGAGACGGAACAACAACAGTTCCAGGCGGTTGTGCCCCACCATGCGGGTGCGCAGATCCACTTCCTTGAGCAACTGGCTCATGGCGTTCGTTCCCTTCGGTGCGTCCTGCGCCCTATCGGACGGGACACGAAAAACTGTAAACCAGTGTCCGGCATAGGCGTTGCAAAATGGCCGGACATGAACCGCATCGCCATTGCCAGCCTTCTCATCCTCCTTGCCCCACCGGTCTGGCCGACTCCCGCGATCAGCGACTTGGAGACGTTGCGCCGGCAGGTGGTCGACTTTCTCGCCGCACGCGCTCCTCGGGGGCCAGAATTGGAGGTGGCCATCGAGGTCCCACCTCTGGACCGGCGCCTGCGCCTGGCCCCATGCGCCGAGACGCCGCGCCCCTTCTTCCCCACTGGTCATCGTGCCGTCGGTCGCACCAGCGTCGGCCTGCGCTGTCGTGCCCCCAAGCCCTGGACGGTGTACGTGCCCGCGCAGGTGCGCGTCACCGGGCCGGTGTTGGTGGCCGCCCGGCCTTTGCCTCGGGGGGCGCGACTCACCGCGGGCGACTTCCAACGGGAGCTGCGCGACCTCTCGCGCCTGGGCCAGGATTACCTTACCGACCCCGAGCACCTCCTGGGCCAGGCGCGAGAGGTCGCGCAGCTCCCGTTGGAAGTCGCCCGCGGTGAGCCGCGCCCCCCGAGGCAAAGGCCGGGCGGCCACCAACACCGGCCCGG
>WFVN01000241.1 GCA_015491615.1 Gammaproteobacteria bacterium | reverse complement strand
TTATCTTTTCCATCGGTCTTAATCCCCTTTTTGGCGGGTCTGCTTTTCGGACGGCGGAGGCCAAGGGGCGCGGAGAAATCCGCGCCGTCTTAATCCCCTTTTTGGCGGGTCTGCTTTTCGGACATCGCGGGGAGGCCGGTCGTATCGGTCTCCCCGGGTCTTAATCCCCTTTTTGGCGGGTCTGCTTTTCGGACAGCAGCGCGCGTATTGTCTGCCGTTCTCGGCGGTCTTAATCCCCTTTTTGGCGGGTCTGCTTTTCGGACGGAGGACGCAAAAATGGCTTTTCTTATCGGTCGTCTTAATCCCCTTTTTGGCGGGTCTGCTTTTCGGACCGTCTTGACGGCGACACCTTGATCGCCGATTTCGTCTTAATCCCCTTTTTGGCGGGTCTGCTTTTCGGACCCGCGTGCGCGCCGTGTTCGTCCCGTGGTTCCGGTCTTAATCCCCTTTTTGGCGGGTCTGCTTTTCGGACTGCTCGTGTCTATTTTTCCTTTGCATTCATAGCGTTGCAAAGGGGGTTGCGAGAATTCCGAATTGTGAAAGAGTTTGCCATTCGTATGAAGATCTATCGGCACCCGACACTGCGGTGTACGTGCGGTCATTCTAATTCATCCCGTTTAGGGTTTGCAAAGTCCACTTTCACTTCGGTGTCGATGAGATAGATTCCTTCCGGTCGTACGGGTTGGCCGAGGGTATCTACCCGAGCGGGGTTGTTGAGGGGGTATATGCGTATGTCGTCTTCTTTTGGGTCCATTTCTTGCTGCAGCTCTCGGATTAGGTTTTCGAGTTCTTCTTCCGTTTTGATCAACAGAAATACGGAGTATTGGATCGGCTGTCCATTTTCCACCGCAGTACGATGGATTCTGGATAGGCGCTTGTCGTCGGAGATGTCGTAGCAAAGAAGATAGGGCTGGAGCTTGCTTTTGGGCATGTGAGAGCCTCCTTCCGATTTCACTGAATACCGACAACCCACCGGTGCAAACGGTTGATGATGTCGTCTCCGAGGCGTGCGATGCGCGCCGCATCCTTTTCGTAGACGCGAACGATTTGCCTTTCGTTGACACTTGGCAATGGCGTATTTCTCTTTTCAGCCCAGTGACGCCGCCGACGCAACCACCCCAGGCGAATGGTTTGGGTGCGGTCGTCCAGCAGTCTACCAAGACGCGCCGGGAGATCGATGGTGTCGTAGAGGAGGGTTTCTTCTTCACCCCCGAAACCGTGTCGAAGCAGGCGTTGTTGCATCCATGCGAGGTTGAGCTGCCGGAACCGATAGGCGGTTTTTCGGCGAGTTTCCACGTCGCTTTCCCGTTCCACTTGATTTTCTATCCAGTTCCTAAGGGCTTCGGGGTCGTTGGCCAGGCTTTTTGGAGCCTTCAGGCGGTGGACGAGTACGGTGGCGATACGCCGGTGCATGGCGCGTTGCCAGTCGCAGTAACGGTCTTCCCAGTCAGGGCGGGCGAGCAGGTCGATGAATCTTTGCCGCAACGAAGCAGGATGAGGAGCGGGACCAACGATGCGGGCATGGGGATGTTCGTCGGAATGAATGAGTATGGGAATGCCGCGGCGAGTGATTTTAAGCAGGGCTTCGGTGTCGAATTGGACCCGTTCGTGGGCGATGATGCGCGAGATGCGACGAAGGGGCAGATATTGATCCCGCCCGTCTTCGTGTTCTATGTGCAGTGCCGACCCTTCGACGCCAATGCGCAAGGGGGCTTCAGGCTCCAGGTAGAGGGGCTTGGGATCGGGTTCCAGGGTCATGGGGTTTCCTCCTGGAGGTGTCGGACGAGGGTGTAGGTGGCAACACGCAACCATTTGCGCCAGGGACGGGCGGCTTCTTCATAAGCCGGGTAGAAATAAGCGCGGCCTTCTTTGTCGAGGTGGCAGCCTTGGCCATCCCGCTGGGTGAAACGCTCTGACCGCAGTTTGCGCTCACGGAATTGTTCCCAGACCCAGGCGTCCACTCGCGGTCGCAGAGGTTCCATAAGGTCGGCAGCGAGAGAGGGGCGAGCGTAGTCGGGTTCATGCAGGAAACCAAGGTAGGGATCGAGGCCAGCAGCGTGAACCTGGGCAAGGGCGTCACCATGCACGAGGGTGTAGGTCAATGAAAGCAAGGCGTTGACCGGGTCGGGAGGTGGGCGACGCTTGCGCCCAGTGAATCCCAAGCCTGCGGGAAAGAGGCGCACAAAAGCGGTGAAGTATCGGGCCGCGGCTGCGCCCTCAAGGCCCCGCAGGCGTTGGAGATTTTGTGGATCTTCTCTTACTTGCGCTTGGATGGCGCGCAATTGGGCAATGGCCGCGCTCAGAGGTTGACGGAGATCAGGACGGCGCGCGAGGGCCTTTTGCAGGATGCGCCGCTGGCCCTGCACTTTGCGCACGAGGATGGCACGTGCGATGGCAGTGGCCTGGCGCGGGTCGGTATGGGCGCGGTACTGGGCGATGCGGCGCCGGGCGTCGTTGTGGAGGGATCCCAAGAGGGTGGCAAGACGCTCGCCCTTGCGCCCGCTGATGAGGTGAACGGTGATGCCTGCATCGGCGATGAGGGCGAGGGTGGTGGTGTCGGTTTCCATTTTTCCCTGGATGACGACGCGTTCCAGGAGGTTGAGTGGCACGACTTGTTGTCGTTCGCCGGCGACGCGCAACACGAGGGCCTTCCCCTGATGGCGGAGCTCGGATCCACGGCGGTCGATGTAGAGGGTGCTCATGGTTTCATCCCACGTAGAAATACCGAGGCTCAGTGGGCAGGCGGGCCTGACCCAGGGCGCGCGGTTTGCGTCGAGGAGTGACGCGCAGAAGGAAAAAACGGTCTTCGGTGGTGATGATGTCGTCCATGCGTTCCAGGAGTTCGTTCCGTTCGTGGTCGGTGAGAAAGCATTCATGGACGGATTTCTGGCCGCCGGTGGCATAGTCGCGAACGACGTCCAAAGCGCGCCGTAGGCGTTTCGGGTCAGTGATGTCGTAGGCGGCGAGATAAAGGCGGCGAGCGCTCATGGTTCACACCGGGATGCTGACGTTGACGATGCGTTGGCTGCCTGGACGAACCCGACGGCTTTCCCGATCGTATTCGGAGGTGACGTAGAACGTGGGAACGCCGGCCTCTTCAGCCGCCATGAAAGCCCCAAGGCTCATGGGCACCTTGCCACCGGTGACATCCACGGCCGGGTGCTCGAACCCTTCCGTGCGGGCTTTGTGGATGAGCTCGCGCACGGCGATTTGAGCGAGTCCCGGGTCGTCGGGATCGTCCACCGTGTGCAGGCGCACAAGGATGCCGTTGGCCTCGAGGTTTCTCTTCAGGCGTTCGGCTGCCGCGCGAGTCTCTTGGGACGGGACCAGCCCCACCCATTTAGGACGAAGTCGAGTCACGACCCAACGTGGTAAGTCTTCCCGGCTGAAGGTGAACAAGAGGCTGTCACGATCCTGGGGAATGTCCTCCCCGCCCACTTCGGGGAAGGTGTTCCGGTGCAGCCAGCGGCGCAATTTTTCCCGCTTGAAAAATCCCAAGACGGCTGCCCCCAACGAAAAGAGCATGAGAAGATTGCCCAACAGGGTGCCGGCTTGATCGAACAACAACCAGAAACGCTCGCTCCAACCAAAAAGCTGGCCATTGTCTCCCAGCAAAACTTCCATGCTGCCCCCTTGTCTACATCGCCTTCGGTCGATGGGCAGTGTCGCAGAAACATTTCAAACGCAGTGATGTGGCAGGCTTGCCACCAACCGGAGTGCACCTCGTAGGGCTCCAGACGGGCGCCGTAGCGCGCTCCATGTCGTCGGCACCGAGTTCTTTTCCCCGGGCCTCGGGCGGCAACTCCAGCGCCAGGTGTTGATGCCGGCCACCACGCCGGCGCACCTCGGCGGCGAGGTGCACCGGCAGGGTACCTATGACGGTGTCACCCGGCTGGATCCGATCGATTTCCAGGTGATCGGTGAAGTGGTCCACCCAAACGCCCTGCCGGGCCAGCCACTTACGGATGGCGGGGTGGCGGGTGACGGCGATGACACTCATGGGGCCTCGCCAAGCAGTTCGCGTACCTGGGCCTTGGCCTCCCGCTCCCGCCGCTTCGGCCATTTGAGGTCCTTGGCGATCTGGCGCAACAGCTCTCCCGCCTTGCGGCGTAGTTCGGGATCTTCCCACTGGAGGGTTTCCTCCAGGAGTTTGACGCGGCGTTCGGCAACCGGTCCATTGGGTTGCAACCGCCCGGTGGCCTTTTCCTTTTCGTAGAGTTCGCGCAGGTCCTCGATCTTGCGTTCTTCTTCGGACATGCTGGACTTGCGAGCTTCTTTTTCCAATTTCTCTCGTTCTTCCCGGGCAGCCGCTTCCGCCTTTTTGTCCCGTTCCATGACGCCATAACCCACCGCCGTCTTGGCACCGAAACCGAGCCACTCGAAGGCGTGCTGGAAGGCTGCGCGCAGGAGGTCTTGCCATTGATTCACCAGCTCGGGCGCCAGTTTTTCCAGGCGCTGGGTGTTGCACACCACGTGGAAAGTGAATTGGGACTTGGGTGGGATGGAAAGAAACGAAATGGGCACCGGCATGCCGCTGTCATGCGGTGCTTCCCCTGCTTGGTAGTAGTGCTTCTGGTGGGGCGTCATGATCTCCACGCGCAGCTTGTTGCCGTGAATCTGCGGGAAGACGTCCCAGAAGGTGAGACAACCACGAAAGTGGTCGCTGTCGCCCGAGGGCGGTTCACGCCCGAACAGAAGGTCGATCATGGAAAGGCGGGGCATTTCCCCTCTCTCTCCGGTCGGTTTGGCCGGATACTCACAGCACGCTTCGTTCGACCAACCATGGGTCTCTCCCCATAGACCCTCGGCCAGCTCCTGAGCGGCGCGGCGTACCACACCCTTCACGCCTGAGCCGGGCAGATAGGGCAGGCCGTAGGGCCAGAGGAAGGCGAAGCCGTTTTCCAGCGGGTGTTCGTTGCCCAGGCCGGTGGCGAAGGGGGCGGTGGAAACGGCGTGCAGCGAAAGAGACGCCTGACCAAACGGAGCGATCATCACCATTTGGCGCGACCGCAAGGCCGACAAACGGCCACGATCGTCTTCGTTCAGTTCGACGATTTTCCTCCAGACCTTTCTGGATACGAAATCGTTCTTTTCCCAAAGGCGTGGGAAGTTTCTCCGGTTGCGTATGTGTTCGATGGCGGCGTCCATGCCATTTTGCGACAAAACACGGTTCAGCGCTTCCGCCTCTCTGCTCTTTTTTCCTGACTCCTTGCGTACTTCTGCTTCTTGATCCGATCGCTCCGTCCAAATATCCAGGAAATAAGTGAAGCGGAGCCCCGGCGAGGCGGAGCGAAAGTCTTTGCCCATGTAAGCGGGCACTGCTGCTGTAGTCATGCGAAGACTCCTTGTGTTACGATGTAATACGCGGATTTTGCCGAGGAATTTGCCATGCCCACCTTGACCGTACGCATCGATGAGGAACTGGACGCGGAGCTCACCGAACTGGCGCGCCGGCAGCACCGCAGCAAGAGCGAGCTGGTGCGCCAGATGCTGCGACGCCAATTGGCCTTGGTGGCCTTCAAGGAGGCCCGCCGCGAGCTGGTGCCTTTGGGTGAGCAGGCCGGCTTGATCACCGACGAAGACGTGTTCGAGCTCATGTCGTGAGGCTGCTGCTGGACAGCAACGTGCTGGTGGCCGCCCTGGTGAGCCGGGGCTTGTGTGCCGATCTCGTATCCCTGGCCACGGCACTCCACGACATGGGGCAAGTGAGCGTGCATTACTGCCCCACCGTGGAAGCCGAAGTGTTCCGCATCCTCACGGGCAAGCTGCATGCGTCGCCCGAGCATCTGCGACTTGCCCAGCGTTTCTTCGCCACCCTGGAACGGGTGCCCGACAGGGCCTGGGTGGCCCCACCGGATTTTCCCGACCCTGGCGACGTACCCATCGTGGGCGCAGCCTTGGATGCACGCATCGACACCTTGGTGACCGGCGATAAGGCCTTGCTCGCCTGGGCACCGACAGCGGACTTGTCCGTTCTCTCGCCCAGGGGGACCTTTCTGGCCCTGCGCGGACTTTCCTGAACTCCCCATCATGGATTCCCATTCTGAGCGGCAGCCATCTGGCGTAGCCATTTGAGCCAGGCCATGGCCTCGGCGTTGATACGCTGGAATTCGGCGGCATCCGCTTGCATCAGTTTTTCCATGAATTCTTCAAATTCGATCGGGGTACCGCACTGATCGTGCAGCCAGTCCCGCAGGTGCGAAGCCACCATTTCGT
>WFVN01000240.1 GCA_015491615.1 Gammaproteobacteria bacterium | reverse complement strand
TTCCAGCACCGTGCGCCCGGCCAGGGGAAGATACTGCTTGGGACGGTCCCCGCCCATGCGCCGGCTGATGCCGGCGGCGGGCACCACGCCCCAGAGGCGCTCAGGGGGCATCGTGGATGACCTGGTAGAAAGTCTCGCCGGGGCCGATCATGCCCAGCTCCATGCGCGCCCGCTCCTCCACCGCCTCGAGGGCGGTCTTGAGGTCCGCCACTTCCGCCTCCAGGGCCTGGTTGCGGGCCTGGAGGCGGTCGATGCGCGCCTGTGTCCGTTCGATGGCCGTCTCCAGGGCCCAGGCGGCGGGCAGGCTCCCCTCTCCCACCCACAAGCGGTACTGGAGGAGAGCGGTGAGGCCGGCCAAGAGAAACAGGACCAGGCGCAGGGACACCCCCTCAACCCTCGAGATTGTAGAAGGCGTCGCGACCGGGATAGCCCACCTGCTCGCGCGCCTCTTCCTCGATGCGCAGGAGCTGGTTGTACTTGGCCACCCGCTCGGAGCGGGACATGGAACCGGTCTTGATCTGGCCGCTGGAGGTGGCCACTGCCAAGTCGGCGATGGTGGTGTCCTCGGTCTCCCCGGAACGGTGCGAGATGACGGCGGTGTAGCCGGCCTCCTTGGCCATCTGGATGGCGGCCAGGGTCTCGCTCAGGGTGCCGATCTGGTTGAGCTTGATGAGGATGGAGTTGGCCACCCCCATGTCGATGCCGCGCTTGAGGATCTCGGTGTTGGTCACGAACAGGTCGTCGCCCACCAGCTGCACCTGGCCGCCCAGGCGCTCGGTGAGCAGCTTCCAGCCGTCCCAGTCCTCCTCGGCCATGCCATCCTCGATGGAGACGATGGGGTACTTGGCCACCCAGTCGGCGAGGAAGTCCACCATCTCCTCGGCGGACAGGGAGCGGCCCTCGGAGGAGAGCTGGTAGGCACCGTCGCGGTAGAACTCGGAGCTGGCCGCGTCGATGGCCAGGACGATGTCCTCGCCGGGACGATAGCCGGCCTTGTCGATGGCCTCGAGGATGACCTCGATGGCCGCCTCGTTGGAGGGCAGGTCGGGGGCGAAGCCGCCCTCGTCGCCCACCGCGGTGGACAGGCCGCGCCCATGCAGGACCTGCTTCAGGGTGTGGAACACCTCGGCCCCGTAGCGCACCGCCTCGCGCAGGGAGGGGGCGCCCACCGGCATGATCATGAATTCCTGGAAATCCACGCTGTTGTCAGCGTGGGCGCCGCCGTTGATGATGTTCATCATCGGCACCGGCATGAGGAAACGCTGCTCCTGGCCCAGGTAGCGGTACAGGGGCAGGCCGGTGGACTGGGCCGCCGCCTTGGCCACCGCCAGGGAGACGCCGAGGATGGCGTTGGCTCCCAGGCGCCCCTTGTTGGGGGTGCTGTCCAGATCGACCATGATCTGGTCCACCACCGCCTGGGCGGTGGCGTCCTGCCCCACCAGGGCCTCGCGGATGGAGTTATTGACGTTGGCCACCGCCTTCAGAACGCCCTTGCCCAGATAGCGCTGGGGATCGCCGTCGCGCAGTTCCACCGCCTCGTGGATGCCGGTGGAAGCGCCGGAGGGAACCGCCGCGCGACCGAAGGACCCGTCGTCGAGGAGGACGTCCACCTCGACGGTGGGATTGCCTCGCGAATCGATGATCTCGCGGCCGCGGATGTCGCTGATGGTGGGCATGTTTTCAGGGCTCCTTTCGTTCTGTTGTTTGTTCGTTCGGAATCGGGGCGCGATTATAGCGAATTCTCGGGGAAGGGCCGCGACTTGACCCAGCGGTCGATTCCCAGAAGGGTCTCCAGCAGGCCCTCCATCTCCCCCAGGGGCCAGGCGTTGGGACCGTCGGAGAGGGCGCGGTCCGGATCCGGGTGGGTCTCCATGAACAGCCCAGCCACCCCGGCGGCCACCGCCGCGCGCGCCAGCACCGGGACGAATTCCCGCTGCCCGCCGGAGGCCTTGCCCTGGCCGCCGGGGAGCTGTACCGAATGGGTGGCATCGAAGACCACCGGGCAACCGGTGTCGCGCATCACCGCCAGGGCGCGCAGGTCGGAAACCAAGTTGTTGTAACCGAAGCTGACCCCCCGCTCGCATACCAGTATGCGGTCGTTACCCACCGCACGCGCCTTCTCCACCACGTTTTTCATGTCCCACGGGGCGAGGAATTGGCCCTTCTTGATGTTCACCGGCAGGCCCCGGCGGGCGACGTTCTGGATGAAATTGGTCTGTCGGCAGAGGAAGGCCGGGGTCTGGAGCACGTCCACCACCGCCGCCACCTCCGCCAGGGGGGTATCCTCGTGCACGTCGGTGAGCACCGGCACCCCGATCTGGCGCTTCACCTCGTCGAGGATGTCCAGCCCCTCCTCCAGGCCCGGGCCCCGGTAGCTCTCCACCGAGGAGCGGTTGGCCTTGTCGTAGGAGGACTTGTAGATGAAGGGGACGCCGAGGCGGTCGGTGATCTCCTTGAGGGCGCCGGCGGTGTCCAGGGCCAGTTGCCGGCTCTCGATGACGCAGGGACCGGCGATGAGGAACAAGGGATGTCCGAGCCCCGCCTGGAAGCCGCACAGTTCCATCAGCCAGTCGCCTCCGCGGATTCGCCCCGCGCCTCGCGCTGTTCCCGCGCCGCCGCCACGAAGCCGATGAACAGGGGGTGGCCGTCGCGCGGGGTGGAGGTGAACTCGGGGTGGAACTGGCAGGCGATGAACCAGGGATGGCCGGGGATCTCCACCACCTCCACCAGGCGCCCGTCGATGGAGCGCCCGGCGACCATGAGACCGGCCTCCTCGAGCACGTCCAGGAACTGGTTATTGAATTCGTAACGGTGCCGGTGGCGCTCGGAGACGACCTCCTGGCCGTACAGCTCGCGGATGCGGGTGCCGGCACGCAGGCGGCACTGCTGGGCCCCCAGGCGCATGGTGCCGCCCAGGGCCTCCAGCTCGGTGCGCCGCTCGATGCGCCCGTCGCGGTCCAGCCATTCGGTGATGAGGGCGATGACCGGATAGGGGGTGTTGGGGTCGAACTCGGTGGAGTGGGCGCCGTTGAGGCCGGCCACGTTGCGCGCGAATTCGATCACCGCCACCTGCATCCCCAGGCAGATGCCCAGGTAGGGGATCTTGTGCTCGCGCGCGTAGCGCACCGCCTCGATCTTGCCCTCGATGCCGCGGTTGCCGAAGCCGCCGGGGACGAGGATGGCATCCATCCCGTGCAGGTGCGCCTCGGCGCCGTCGGCCTCGATCTGTTCCGAGTCGATGTAGTGGATGTTGACGCGCGTGCGGGTGTGGGCGCCGGCGTGGGTGAGGGCCTCGTTGATGGACTTGTAGGCGTCCACCAGGTGCACGTACTTGCCCACCATGGCGATGTCCACCTCGCCGGTGGGATGGGCCATGGTCTCCACCACCCGCTGCCACTCGGAGAGGTCGGCGGGGGCGGCGTCGAGGCGGAAGTGTTCGGTGACGATCTCGTCCAGGCTCTGTTCGTGGAGGACCATGGGAATTCTGTAGATGTTGTCCACGTCGTAGGCAGAGATGACGGCGCGCTCGTGGACGTTGGTGAACAGAGCGATCTTGCGCCGATCGCCGTCGGACAGGGGGCGCTCGCCGCGGCACACGAGGATGTCCGGCTGGATGCCGATGGAGCGCAGCTCCTTCACCGAGTGCTGGGTGGGCTTGGTCTTCACTTCGCCAGCGGTGGCGATGTAGGGCAGGAGGGTGAGGTGCATGTAGAGGGCGTGCTCGCGCCCCAGCTCCACCCCCATCTGGCGGATGGCCTCCAGGAAGGGCAGGGATTCGATGTCGCCCACCGTGCCGCCGATCTCCACCAGGGCCACGTCGTGCCCCTCGGCCCCCTCGAGGATGCGGCGCTTGATCTCGTCGGTGATGTGGGGGATGACCTGCACGGTGGCCCCCAGGTAGTCGCCCCGCCGTTCCTTCTCGATGACGTGCTGGTATACCCGCCCGGTGGTGAAGTTGTTCTTCTGGGTCATGATGGTGCGCACGAAGCGCTCGTAGTGACCCAGGTCCAGGTCGGTCTCCGCCCCGTCTTCGGTGACGAACACCTCGCCGTGCTGGAACGGGCTCATGGTGCCGGGATCGACGTTGATGTACGGATCCAGCTTGATGAGGGTGACGTTGAGCCCCCGGGCCTCAAGGATGGCCGCCAGGGAGGCGGACGCGATTCCTTTGCCCAATGACGAAACGACGCCACCGGTGACGAAGATGTATTTGGTCATGAAATCGGCTTTTCGTGGGGGGTTGGGACGGGGC
>WFVN01000239.1 GCA_015491615.1 Gammaproteobacteria bacterium | reverse complement strand
GTGCAGGACGTCATTTGACATGGCAGGTCAGACACAGGCCGCTGGGGGTCTCGGTGTTACTGATGCGCAGGAAGGTGGGGTTTTCGGTGGTGTGGGGGTCGTGGCAGCTGGCGCACTCTACGAATGGCTCGGGTTCCGCCTGCCCGGGATAGCCGTTGGCGGCGTCGCGGGTGTAGAGGATGACGTCGGTCTTGCTGCGCACGCCGTCGCCCCCCGTGCGCCAGTCCTTGTCCACCCACCAAAGATAACGGCCGTTGGACTGTTTGTAGAGGACGGGGGCGAAATCGGGGTCGGTGGTCTCTCCCTGGGGCGGATTGGGGTTGGAAGCGGAGATCCCGCCACCCCCATACTGGATGCCGATGGGGTGGTCGTTGGTGAGGTCGGTACCCAGATTCTGGACGATGGCGGGGGCGAGGCGCCCGTCCGAGGGACCGACCACGTCGTCACCCGACCAGACGCCGGCGGAGAAACCGGGGTTGTCGGCCCCGGAGCCGGGTTCGTTGATGACGCTGTCCATGGCCTGGGTGCCGTCGTGGCAGGAGAGACAACCGATGGACACCGAACCGACGTCGGCCACCTGACCGTCGAGGGTGCTGGTGCCCAGTTGGTCGTAGGTGGTGTATTGGGCGGGGTCGGAGAGGTTGCGGTTCCACAGGGGAATGGCAGCGCCGGCATCACCCCCGTGGGGAGTGTGACAGAAGACGCAGATCTCGGCGGTACCGGAGAACTGGTTACGGATCCCGCCGTTGGCGCTGGGCCCGGAACCGGTGACGCCCAGGTTGTGCACCGATTCGGCGATGCCCGCCCAGGCCAGACCGCTCCAGGCCGCCAGGGCACCACCGAGGCCGATCCATCGCAGGGTGCGCGCGATGTTCATGTCCCCCCCTTCGGTGTTTTCTTGCCGGTGCGGCGATTGTCTTGGAATTGGCCGCCGCCGGCCCTCCCTTCTCGGTCCGATGTACTCTATTGAACCCGCCCGCGTCATGCAAGGCCGTGTTTCAGGGTGGCAGGAGCCGGAACACGGACAGGCGGCGGTGGAGCTGGTCGGCGACGAAGAGGTGGTTGCTTTCGTCGACCGCGATGCCGGCGGGCAGGCCGAAACGGCCGGGGGCCTCACCCGCACCGCCCACCGCCAGGAGCAGGCGCCCGCGGGTGTCGAAGATCTGGAAGTTCTGGAAGGCGGCGTCGGTGACGTAGATGCGCCCGTCGCCGTCCACCGCCAGCCCCCGCGGGCGGGCCAGGTCGCCGGGGGCGCGGCCGATCTGCCCGAAGCGGCGCAGCGGCGTGCCGTCGGGGGCGAAGACCTGGACGCGGAAGTTGCCGGCGTCCAGGACCACCACTTCCCCATCGGGCCCCACGGCCACCTGATTGGGAAGATTGAATTGGCCGGGGGCGCGGCCGCGACCGCCCCATTCGTCCACCTGCCGTCCGGCGGCATTGAGGACCACCAGGCGGTGGCGGGGATCACCGGGGCCGGCCACGTCCAGCACGTAGATGCGCTCGCCGTCGGCGCTTACCGCCACGTCACGGGGGCGGAGCAGGCGGCCGGCGCCGAGGCGTAGGAAGCCGTGCCCCCAAGGGTCGAAGACACGCACCTCGCCGCGCCCGCCGTCCACCACGTAGAGACGACCGCGCCCGTCCAGGGCCACCCCCAAAGGACGAGCGAAGGGCTCGCTGCCGCCATCCACGGGGATCGCCCGACGTCCGGCCAAGTCGAGGATGAAGACGCGACCGGCGGCGGTATCAGAGACCACCACACGCCCCTGGGCGGCGGCGAGATCGTAGGGCTTGAGGAACAGGGGCGGGGCGCCGCGGGCGCCCCGGTCCAGGCGCCGCGCCCAACGATCCAGAGCGGTGGCGGGGCGCAGGTCGTCGAGGGTGGCGAGCCAGGCACGGAAGACGAGCCGTGCCGGATCGGGCGGCGGCGGCCAACGGGGCGGTTCGGACACCGGTGGCGGCGGTCGCACGGCACAGGCGGCGAGGACCAGACACAGTGCCGCCAGTACCGGGACGTGCATGGCCCTGCGTCAGCCCTCCACTTTGACCTTGGCCAACTCGGCGCGCATGGCGTCGATGGTGGCTTTGTAATTCTCGGTGCCGAAAATGGCGGAACCGGCGACGAAAGTGTCGGCGCCCGCCTCGGCGATTTCGCGGATGTTGTCCACCTTTACCCCGCCGTCGATCTCCAGGCGGATGTCGTAGCCGGACTCGTCGATGATGCGGCGCGCCTCGCGCAGCTTGCGCAGGGCGTTGGGGATGAACTTCTGGCCGCCGAAACCGGGGTTCACCGACATGATGAGGACCATGTCCACCTTGTCCAGGACGTAGTCCAGGTGGTCCAGGGGCGTGGCGGGGTTGAACACCAGGCCGCTCTTGCAGCCCAGCTCACGGATGAGCGAGAGACTGCGGTCGATGTGTTCGGAGGCCTCCGGGTGGAAGGTGATGTAGGTGGCGCCGGCCTTGGCGAAATCGGGGATGATGCGGTCCACCGGCTTGACCATGAGATGCACGTCGATGGGCGCGGTGACGCCGTGGTCGCGCAGGGCCTGGCAGACCATGGGGCCGATGGTAAGGTTGGGCACGTAGTGGTTGTCCATGACGTCGAAATGGACGATGTCGGCGCCGGCGGCGAGGACGTCGTCCACTTCCTGGCCCAGGCGGGCGAAATCTGCGGACAGGATGGAAGGCGCGATTTTGTAGTCTGGCACGGTCTTCGCTTCTCCAACTGGCTGGGTTCGCCGGCGCACGCCGGCCGGGGGAGCGAACTTTAAACCATCGACGGAGATTTTGCAGCCTTGGCGCGCCTGCCCGTCTTCCTCGCCCTGCTGTGCCTGAGCGGCCCCGCCGCGGCCCTGGACCTGGCCGGCGAGCGGGACTGGGCGCGGGATGTGGCGCGGACCGCGAGCGGCGCGGACCTCCTGTGGCTGCGCGCCGACGGCGTCCCTTTTCCGGCCCTGTGGCGTCCGGAGGCCAAGCGCCCGCCCCAAGGGGCGGCGTTGATCCTTCCCGAACGCGGCACCCACCCCGACTGGCCGCAGGTGATCGCCCCCTTGCGCCGGGGCCTGGCGGCGCGCGGCTGGGCGACTCTGGCCCTGGCCCTGCCCGATGCCCCGCCGTGGACACAAGCCCTGGATCAGGCACACGCCCGCATCGCCGCCGCTCTGGATCACTTGACGGGGCGTGGCATCACCAACGTCGCCCTCGTCGGCTACGGCTGGGGCGCCCTGGTGGCGGCAGACTTCGTCGCCCGCCGCGAGAAACCGGACCCGGTGCGGGCGGTGGCCCTCGTCTCCTTC
>WFVN01000238.1 GCA_015491615.1 Gammaproteobacteria bacterium | reverse complement strand
TGCTCGACTTTAAGAATCGGTTTAATCGGCACTGGCTGCTCCGGCGGCATCGTTATGCCACCCCCGCACAAGTGCGGGCTGCCCACACCGAATGGCGGAGGCAGCGTGAATTTTGTGCAATTCAGTATCCAGAAATTCGGGGGCTTTACACCCCAGACAAGCTGGAGCTGAGCGGCCCGGGTGGCGGGCCCGTCCCGACGCGCATCGTCATCGACTGGGGAGATGATGGGTGAGCTGCGAGACTTCTCCGTCGCCGGCGAGCCAGAACTGGTCGTTCCGCGATGGGTCAAATTCAGATACATGGGATTTGTAAATGAATATCCAGGATATATTGTGATGCGGGAGGTTGGTATGGAAGATAAGAAAAAGCCTGTCAAGAAAGAACGGCAATTTGATATTTCAGAAGATCTTGTACGCGAATTTGTTGCCGACGGCTGGAGCAGAGAAGCCGCAATAGACGTTCTGCAAAAGGGTAAACAAGCTATAAAGGAATGGGATGAGGATAAGAAGAAGCCCATCGACCCAAAGCGCCTCGAGGCCCACAAGGCCATCTTCAGACGCATGCAGAACGAGGTGGTCGCCGGTTACGAAGAAGAGTAAAGGCGAAACCCTGACCCCACAGCTTCCTCACCATCGTCTAGCCCACGAATAGCCCTACTCGGAGACAGGTTTTCATGACCACCTACAAGGCTATCAAAGAAAAATTGGGGCAACTTTGGGGGCAACATTGCCAATACGGAAATGATCTCCCGTAAATATCAATATCTTTTTTCATCTATTCGATTCCCGCCGCCAACCCGGACGGGTTGGCCTTTTTCGTTGCCGAAGGCTTTGTATTCCCGCGGGTTCCTGCGGAAAGCTGCGGACTTCGAGAGCCGCCCTTCCGTCCTCTCCAGCCCGGGATTTCTCTCTGATCTGGCCGTTCCTCTCTGTTTCCGAGAGGGTGAGCATGAGGCGAAGTCCGGAAGTCCGCGACAGAACGTCATTGAAATACAACTAGTTATGCGCGAACGAAACGACGAGTTAGATAGCACGAATCGCTACACGACGGGTACACTGTCGTAGACTGATCGTGCACGGAGCGTGACGAATCCGTATGAGCAAACCCTCGACCGCCAAGCTCACCTGGCAAGGCCGCGTCCTCGGCGTGCAGCCCCGCATCCGCTTGCTGCGCTCCTTCGACGAGCGCGCGCACAGCTATCTGGGGTATGTCCTGCGCATCGAGGGAACCCGTGGAGAAGAGACCGGTGAATTCCTGGTCGCCATCGGCAAGGCCGCCCAAGAGAAGCACCGGTTCCGGGCCGGCATGGTCGTCAGCGGCGCCTCGGTTCCGGTGGCCGATCCCAGGATGGAGACCGCGGGCTACTACAAGACCAGCGGCCTCAAGGTGCTGGAGGACGCGGCAGAAGAGGCCCCGCCTGGACCGCCCTTCCATGGCGTGCCGCCGGATCTGCCCACCTATCGGGCCCGGGGACACCGGCGCCTGGACCCGCGCACCTATGAGGCCAAGTGCACGAGCTGTATCTGGGGTTGCCGGATGCCGGTGGAGTTACTCATCGATCCCTGGAACCCCTCCCATCGCTACCGTTTCGAGACCTTCTGTTACGGCCCCAAAAGCTGCTCGTTCTACAAGGCTGGCGCCCCTCGCAAGGTCCCGGGCCGCAAGGGCATGATCTGGGTCGAGGAGGACTGGGTGGATGAGGAGGCAACGGCCCATCGCGGGCCGGATGAGTGAACGTCAGTCGTCGGGGTGAAGGTTTCTTCGTTGCACCTCCCACAGCTCCGGCGGATCCGCTGCCAGGTCGGACAGGGTGACATGATCCGGCAGCGTGTCATCGAGCTCGGTGTTATCCCCTGACGGGACGCGCACCCTGCCCCCTGGCGCGACCGAAGAAACACCGAGCCGATGACTCGAAATCGCCGGTGCAATCTCGAGCAATTCTCTAGAAACCCACGAATGAACAAGCACGAGAATGTTCGTCATGACCGTTTGTATCGAGCGTTCATGGCATCTAGTTTTTGTATCCAGGTCCGAGATCGTCCACCCAGTAGTCGATGACCTGGAACTTGGCGCCGTCGGCGCGCTCCGCCCAGCGGACGAACATACCCCAATCGTAGTAGTAGTCCTGGTACTCCTCCAAGGAGAGGATCTCACCCACTTTGCCCTCGTAGCGGACCCCCTTGCCCATGGTGACGCTGTAGATCCCCGTATCCTCGATGCTGCGGCTGACACTCATGCCGATTCCAGCGACGCTCATACCGGCGCTGTAGTCCACCGTCTTGCTGATTTCGACTTCCGTCAGGTTCTCGTCGGTGGTCTCAATGGACAGGGAACCATAGCCACCACCCAGGCTGCCGCCGCTGTAGTTGACGGTGATGGGACCGATCTCCATGATGAAGTCGGAGGAGTTCTTCAAGGCGTTCTTGTCGCTCTCACGCATGTAGCTACTCACCATCCCCGGCGTGTGGTCCATGATGTCGGGCCCGATACGCTGGCTGGCGTCCACCGTAGCGTTGAAGAACTCCAGGGGCCAGTGCCAAATCTTGGTGGCCACCGGCTCGTCGATGGTGATACGTGTACCGACGGGGGACTTGATGTCGGGATCTTCGGGAGCGCCCACGACCTCGTACTCGTAGGACATGAACAGGGTGCCCTGGAAGGCTACCTTGTCGGCGTCGGGCGGTCCCGCGAAGCTGGTCTCCCGTGTGACGATCTTAGTATTGGTCTGTGTCTGCTTGAAGGTGCGGGAAATGCCCACCGAGGCCTCCAGGGAGACGAAGATATCGAAGAAGTCGGGTGTCTCCATGGACAGGGTCACCCCGGTGGTGACGCCGAGGCCGGTGCCTTTGGAGTCTTCCGTATAGTCGATGAAGGTGACGGCGGTGCCCGTGTCCACGAAGTTGTGGCTGACGTTGCCCTGGCTGGGCGGGGCCGCGGCCACGTACATGACCATGGGGTTGGGCAGGCTCAGCCACTTCTTGCCCGTGTATTTCACCTCCAGGTTGTCGCCGTCGAAGTCCGCGCCCACGAAGGTGATGGGCCAGGGATCGCGGCGTGTCAGCCCTGTGGACTGCTTGGGCAGTTCCTCGCCGATGAGGGTGTAGAGATCCTGGGGCGTGGTGATGGCGCTGATTTCTTGCCGCCAGAGCACGTTGTACACGGTTCCCAGCGGATCCGGATCGCCGGGGTCCAGGCGCCCCAGGGCAACTTCGTCTTCACTGTCGCGGTCGCTGTCCAAAACGGCCATGGCGCAGCGGCTCTTGCGGCTGGCATCGCTGCTGCTGAGCATCACCGTGGAGACGGTGGCGTCGAAGCCCTTCTCCGCGGCGGCGTTATTGAGGGCGAAGTGGCTGAAACGGCATCCCCATTGGGCTGTGCCGCCGTCAATGTCGCGGAGGGTGGAAACGATCTCCTGTTGGCCGTCGCCGTTGAGGTCGGCGGTGGCCAGCAGCCAGAGCTCGTCGTCGTAGGGGGAGTGGTCCGTGGTCTGCAGGGCCTGTTTGGCGGAGGCCATGGGGGTGAGCCTGCCGCCGCGCGGCTTGAGGGCGAGAACGTCGATCTCCGGCGTGCCGGTGGCGGTGTCCAGGCGGATGGTGGCCACCACCGGCTCGGGGCGGCCGTCATTGTCCAGGTCGGCGGCGGCCGCGCCCAGTTCCAGCACCTCGTAGTCGCCGTCTTGCATCAAGTCGGGAGAGAGATCGGTCACGCTGGTGACGGTGAAACCATTGGCGCGGGGAGTGGGGGTGAAGATGTTGGCGGAGATGGCCGTCACCCGCTTACCGGTCCATAGGACGGTATCGGTGCGCCAGACGACGAGGAGCTCGTCCCGGCCGTTGCCGTCGAAGTCACCGGGGGCCACGGCGATCTCCTTGAACTCGCTGTAGTCGGCACCGAAATCGAAGGTCTTGTCGTAGTCGGTCCCGTTGAAGTCGTACACGGCGACGCGGCTGTAAGCGATGTGCTGGGCGTCGGGGCCGACGACGCCGTAGACCACGAGTTCATCGGCGCCGTCACCGTCCACGTCGGCCGGCGCCATGCGGGCGGTGAGCATGGGGGTGCCGTCCAGGATGGTGGCCTGCAGGAGCGGTTCGTCACCGGGGCCCAGCGTGTAGACGCCCAGCACGAGTCCGTCAACAGGATCGTCGTCGGGATCGCCGAGGCGCAGGATGACGAGCTCCTCGCGCCCGTCACCGTCTACGTCGGCGCGCCCGGCGCTGCGGTAATAGGCGGCGACACCGGGAAAGCCGGGGCGCGAGGCCAGACTGATGGTGGGTTTCTGGTCCTCGCGGTCGTCCTCGAGGGAAGCAGGCATGCCCACGGGGAGCACCAGCAGTTCCTCCGATTTCACCAGCGGCGCGCGGCGCCGGCGCAAGGGATTGAACGTCTTGGGCCGGAAGTCCTCGTAGCCGAAGGCGGCAATGTCGTAGGGCGTGTTTTCGCCCTCGGCCGTGAGGAGGGCGAAGTGGGCCACCAGGCTGCGGTCCGCGGACGCGGTGAAGGCGTAGCTGGTGGTGGTGGCCACCGGCTCGCCGCCTTCTGTCCAGTTGACGAAGCGGTAACCGTCGCTGGGGGTGGCGGTGAGGGTGATGGTCTCCCCCTCGGCGAAGGTCCCGGAGCCCGTGACCGTGCCGCCGGCGGCGGGGTCGGCGGTAGCGGAGACGGTCCAGGTGACGCCCGTGGTGCTGACGGTGAAGCTTGCAGTGACGGTACAATCGGCGCCCACGGGCCCGGTGGTGTAGGTGTCGCCGGAGAGACTGCCATTGCAGCCGGTGACGCTGGCGACGGCGTAGCCGCTCTCTGGGACAACGGTGAAAGTGGCGCTTTCCCCTTCTTGAACCGTGGCGCTGGCGGGGCTGATGCCGCCCCCCGCCCCGGCGGTGGCAATGACGGTCCAGGTACTGCCACCAGCGACCGGTGGATCGTCATCGAAAACCGCCGGTTTGCCACTGCTTCCACCCCCGCAACCGGCCAAGGTGAGAAGAAGCAACGGTAGACATAGCGTACGGAGAAAGCGCAGGGGGTGACGGACTCGGTCGTGCATTGTGGGGACTCCATGTTCAGATGGCGCAAGCCCCTGCGAGCGCCGGGGCCTACCGGATACGATCGGGGGGATTCTGGCACGGAGCCGGTAACACCCCGGTAACATGGAGAGACAAAAACCACCGCTGAGGACCGCCACGGTTCCGGTCCCATGGCGCGACGAGTCAGGTCCTGCCGAACGAGCGGGCCTCTTCGAAAAGAGCGCGGGTACGGGGTGAGGGCTCCGTACCCAGAACCTGGCGCAACCGCAGCCGACACAAACGCCAGATGCGAATAGCTTCGCCTCGGTGGCCCAGTCGGTGATGGGCTCGGATCAGGGTCTGATAGAAAGGCTCGTACAAAGGGTCGATCTCCAGGGCGCACTGGCCGTGTATCACCACTTCGGACCAACGACTCATGGCGACGAGATCGTCCAATAGACGCTGGCAGCGGCGCAAGGCCAGGGTGTGCAGGCGCTCACGCATGGGCAGGTGCCAGTCGTCGTCGCCCTCATCGCGCAAGAAAGTCCCCCGGTAAAGGGTCAGGGTCCGGGACAGGGCTTGTGATTCGTGATTCTCCGGCTCCCGCTCGAAAGCCCAGGCATCCACCCAGCAGTGGCGCGGGTCGAGGGTGAGGCGACCGTCGTGATAGCGGATGGCATCACGCACGCCCAGCAGTTTACGCAAACGCTGGAGGTTGGTGAGGAGGGCGCGGTGGGCGGCGTCACCCTCGGCGTCGGGCCAGAGAACACCCTCGATGCGGTGGTCGGCCACCTCACGTCCCCCTAAGGAGATGAGTGCCTGCAACAACTTGATGGGCTTGTTGTGGGCCGGACGCCGGGTCAGGTGGCGTCCGTGCACCTGGATGGAGAAGCGGCCCAGAGTGTAGATGCGCACGGCCATGGGCCAGGCAGCCAGCAAATGGGCGTCCTCCGGCATGGGCAAGTCGTTCCACCGGATGAGTCGTCGGACATAAGCGGTTTCGATGTCGTGCGTCAGAGCCAGGGCACAAAGACGAGCGAGCAACACCGGATCGGTGGGCGGGCTGATGCGCAAGCCCAGCTCGCGCCCACAGGCCAGGGCGCGGCGCAGATACGCACGTACCTCGACCGTCCGGCCTTGCCGCCAGGCGATCCATGCCTCCAATAGGCCCAGGTGGAACACCGCCGCATGGCAAGCGTGGATGGAGACGGCCAGTGTGCGAGCGGCAGCGATCTCCCGCCCGGCCTCGTCGTGGCGTTCCAGTCGTACCAGCGTCTGGCAGTACAACAACCGGGCGAGCAGCTCGAAGTGGGGGGTGTGCAAGGATCGGATGTGCTCACAGGCGGCGGTGGCATGAACCAGCGCCGCTTCGTGCTCGCCCCGCAGTCCGTCCAGCCAGCCTGCCAGGAAATGGTAATGGGCCTGCTCGTTGCGATTGTGAGGTCGCACATGGCGGTGGAACTGAGCCAACAGCCGCCCTGCGGTCGGCAGATCGCGGCGCGCGAGGTGACAGAAGAGGGCCGCCGACAGCAGCCACGGCCGGGACACGAAAGCGCCATGTTCTTCCATTACTTGCAGGGCTGCGCGGATGACGGCCCCGGCGTTCTCGGCTCGGGCAGTCATCCAGCACCGGGTGATTTCCACCAAGTAAGCCAGCAGTCGAGCCTGCGGCGCCAGCCGGTCCGAGACGGCGTATTTCTGAAGCGCGTCGGCGAGCAGCGCCAAGCGATCCGGCTGGGGGTGCCAGGTGTAGTACATGCCCAGATGGGCGGCACTCATGCAGCGCAAGGTATCGTCGGAGACGCCATCGAGCCGGGTTTCCAGGCGCTGCGCCCAGGTCCGCCATTCGCTGGGGCTGACCCGCCCGGGACAGGCCACAAACTGGAGATTGAACGCAGTGAACTCCAATCGGAGAGCGACGTGCGGCAACGGACAGCCGACCAGCCGCGGACGTAAAGCGTCGAAAACGGCCAGCCAGCGCGGTGCCTCGGCCAGACTGTCGTTGCCGTACATGATGCCGTCGAGGATACCGGTGAGACTCAGGCAAAGACCGGCCACGTCATCGGTTGCTTCGAAGCCTTCCAGAGCGACCTCGAAGTGGCGCCCGGCGTCCCGAGGGTCGGCCAGCAGGGCCGTGTTGCCGTACCAGTAGGACAACCAGGGATCCCTTTCAACGTGGTCGGCAGGCAGCCGGTCCAGCCATCGTCGCAACAACCGGGCGCGTCCCTGTGTCCACAGGACCGGGGCCTGTGCCCGAATCAGCGCCGCCAGCTCGGACCAGCGACCGGTGTGGGCATACAGTTCCACCGCTTCGTCAAAATCGCCTTCACGGGCGAGGATGACCGCCGTGGCATGTTTGAGCCGCGCCAGAGCCTTGGGGGAGAGGATGCGCGCGGCCTCGGTTTGTAGAAAGGCCCGCAACAAAGGATGGTATGCGTAGAGCGGATCGTCTCCCACCCGTGCAGTAACGAACATCTGTTGCCGCTCCAGGTCGCGAAGGACATGGCCGGCTTCCTCAATGCCCGAGAGCTCCGCGGCAGTATCGGCGCGCACATGAGTGAGCCAGGCAGTGTGTAGCAAGAGGGTACGAGTGCGCGCCGGCAGTCTCCCAAATACCTCGGTGGCGAAGTAGTCGTCGAAGCACTGGCGCGTGAATCCCGTCGCTGGCGCCGCTTCTCTCGAACCCAGCAACAGTACCAGACCCGCCATCCAGCCCTGAGCATCCTCTTGCAAGCGACGCACGGTGTCCTCCGGCAGCCCGCGCCCCTCCGTCAGCATTTCGATGACCCCCCGACTTTCCTCATCGGTGAGCTGCAGCCAGTCCCAGCCGAGCCGCGCCAGGCGGCCGTTCAGGTGCAGGCGGGCATAGCGGGGGGGCGGCCGACAACGGCCGGTGACGATGACCCGAGCTCCGGGCGGGACTTCTTCCAATCCATGCCGCAACACCTCGTGGAAATCCGAACCCTCGTCGACGGCCTCGATGTTGTCCAGCACCAGCACTGCCGGCATCGACAAGGTGGCAAACAGTTCCCGGAAGAAGTGGCGCGCGAAAGCGGACATCCCCAACTGATACTCGGGGGTGAACAACGGGAGGAGACGACCGTCGTCGCCTTTCAGGCGTGCATGCCCCTCGCCGAGGAAATGGAAGAAAGAAGCGATGTCCCCGTCGGCGGGATCCACTTGGTACCACAGAGGAGTGATGTCCCGCTGGACCAGGTAACTGGCCACCAGAGTGGTCTTGCCCGCACCGCCCGGTGCCGAGATCCAAGTGACCGGTCGCGCGCGCAAGGCGTCCAGCGCTGCAAACAAGCGCGTCCGCGGATAGACCCGCTCCAGTACGGGCGGAGTTAGTTTGGTATAAGGGAGGATCATATCATCGGAGACGACGGATTTTGCCCAGGCTCGCGTGTTCCGGTGGCGCCTTGTGAAGTCCGATGACCTTGGCCAGGTGATTGAACCCTCGGATCCTGCGCCAGCGCCGCCCGGCGGCCTTGGTCGTCGACCGTCCCCTCAAACCGCGCCAACAGCTCGATCAGCTCCGCCTCGATCGCCTGCTGTATCAATCGCTTGGCACCCGTGCGCAAGAGCTCCGTCAACGGATCTTCGATCCCCGTTGGCGACCCAAAGGCGACTACGTTATCTTCGCTCATGGCGGCGCGTACCTCCTTTGCTGATTCTCTGTTCCCCAAAGCGATTTCAGCAGGGTACGCCGCCTCCCTCAATCCCTCCCCGTACACTATTTTCGAGCATAGCTTCCTTCCCCCGGGATCGGCACGATGCTTGATTCCATCGACGACATGCAGAAAAACTCTCGTCGAGACGCCGACCCCTATCTGGAAACCCTGCGCCGGAAGCGAAATTGGGCGGCCTTGATGGAAGCCGCCGGGCGTCGAGAGAGGCAAGACGATCTCACCGGGACCCTCTATCTGGGCATCGCCCATCTGGAGCAGGGCACGCCCGAGGCCGCCCTCTCCCATTTTTTCCGCCTCCTGGCCCGGGAGCCGGATCATGCGCCGGCCCGCTACAACCTGGGGTTGTGTCTCAAACAGCTCGGTCGGCACCGGGAAGCGGCGCAGCATTTCCGTGTGGCCATCGACCACGGCGGCGACCATCCGGACGTGTGGATCGCCCTGGGGCAGTCCTTGTCCGCCCTCGGGCAAAAAGCGGCGGCGATCGCCTGTTTCGAGCGCACCCTGGCCCTGGCCCCCGATCATGCCGAGGCCTTTTTCCAACTGGCCAAAATCCAACGTCACCAGCGACCGCCGGCCTATCTCGACCACCTTCAGACCTTGGTTGGAGACGCCTTTCGGCCGACCTGGGCCCGTGCCCGCATGGTCTTCGCCCTGGGTAAGATCCTGGACGATCTGGGCCGTTTCGAGGCCGCCTTCCAGGCCTACGAGTTGGGAAACCGCCTGTTGGGACCGAGTTACGACGAGGGCGCCCACACCCGTTACGACGCCGCCCTGCGGGCCGCCTGCCCCGGCCCGGTGTCGCCCCTGCCCGGCGCCCCCGAGCGGCCGGTGTTGTTCGTGGTGGGCATGCCCCGTTCCGGCACCACCCTGCTGGAGCGCTTCCTCACCCGCCATTCGGCTATCGCCTCGGTGGGGGAACCACCCTGGCTGCGCGAGGCACTGGAGGGCAGTGGCAATTTTCCGGCGAACTGGGGGCATTTACCGACCGAGGAACGCCTGGAGGCCGGGTGCCGCTACCTGACTAGTTTGCCCGCCACGCCCCAATGGATCTTGGACAAGACCCCCCTCAACGGCTTTTTCGCCGGCCCGGCGGGGCAGGCGTTGGCCGGGGCGAAGGTGATCTTTTGCCGCCGGGACCCCATGGACGTGGGGCTGTCCTGCTTTTTTCAGTGTTTCACCCACGGACACGAATACAGCCGCGACCTCCACCACTTGGGCCGCTTCATGCGCCGCTATCTGGATTTGCTGGATTACTGGCGTGCGCGTCTGCCGGCCGAGCGCTGGCTGACGGTGGATTACGAAGACCTGGTGACGGCGCCGGAGCCGATCCTCCGGCGCGTGCTGGATTTCCTGGATCTGCCATGGGATCCCGCTTGTCTGGACCACTTGGAGGCCGAGGGGGGGGTGACCACCGCCAGTCAGTGGCAGGTGCGCGAGCCCCTGTACACACGCTCCATCGGGCGCTGGCGCCGTTACGCGCGTTGGCTGGGCCCGCTCGAGGCGGGGTTGTCGGGAAGGTGAATCTTCAGCGGTAGGCGCGCCGGGCGCGGTCGCCCTTGCGCAGGGAGAGGAGGGCCTCGCGCACCCGGCTGCGTTCCTGTTCGGAGAGATCGACGAGTTCGCGGTTCATCGCCTGAATGGCACGCAGCAGGTCGATGGCGGCCTGCTCCGCGGCCTCGTCCAAGCCCGCCAGTTGCAAGCCGGCGAGGCAACTCTGGCGGGCCTTCTCTAACTCGGGCACGTCGTCCCACTCGCCTTCCTTGGCCAGACGCAGCATGGCCTCGGTGAGGCGCTGCGCCTCTTGCAGGGAGGTAAGGGGCACGGCGGCGTCCTCAGAGGCTACCTTGGACGCCCGCGGGCTCGGGCCGCACGGTGGCGGCGTACTCGCTACGGACGTCCTCGGGGATCTGGTCCCAGGCATCCTTGATCTTTCCGAGCAGGCCGGCCACTTCGTCCAGGATGGCCAGATCGTTGTTGGCGTTGGCCTCCACCAGGCGCCGCTCCATGTAGTCGTAGAGGGCTTCCAGGTTGGCGGCGATCTCGCCCCCCGCCCGAGGGTCCAAGGAAATACGCAACCCCTCGATGATGGAGATGGCCCAACTGATGTAGTTGCCCTTTTGAGCCACTTCCCCACGCTCCATGTGCCCACGGGCCACCGCCAGCTTGTCCAGCGCCCCTTCCATGAGCATTTGAATCAGGCGATGGGGGCTGGCGTAGGCGGCCTGTGAGTGGGTGCTCACCTTGCCATAGGCCTGGATGGCGTCTCGGGGCGTGGTCGTAGTCATGGATGGCTCCTTACAGTGCCTGTGCGCATGTCTCGTTCGTTTACCCTATCGACGCGTCACTTGTTTTTGTTTAGCGTCAGTGCACTCAACTGTTGCGCCAGATAGGTGCTGGTGGCATTGAGCTGTGCCACGAGGACGTCCATGGCACTGAACTTGGTCAAATAACGCTGCTCCAATTGATCGAGGTAATCCGCCAGGTCGGCCCGCTGCGCGTTGATGCCGTCGATGGCCTCATTGAGACCGTCCGTCTTGTTCTCCAACAGCCCGCCGCTGTCCAGATAGCTATCCAGCAGACTGTCCAGGCGGGTCAACACCCCTTCTTCGATGGTGATGGCGCCACGATAACCCAAGGACCCACCGGTAATTTCAAGTTCCATGCCATCGTAAAGATCGGTACCGCTGAGAACGCGCCCGGCGCCGGTGGCCGGGCCGCCGCCGATGGTACCGGCCACGTCCACACCGTTGGTGGCGGTACCGATAGCGGTGCCAATCCCGAGGTTGGCTGACATATCGGTGGAAGCGGCGACGATCTGCACTCTACTGGCACTGCCGTAGCTGTTGGACCGGATGGTGAAATTCCCGGCGGTGGCGTCCCAGCTCACCACCACCCCCTTGCCGTTACTGGCCAGATTGCCGTCGTTGTTGATGAGAGACTGCAAAGCGGCGGCCACGGCATCCCCGGAACCGTAGTTGTTGGCGGCGAGGGTGAGGCTGGCGCTCTGTACGCCGTCCACCTCCACCTGCAGGGTGTAGGTACCGGTCGAGAGGTCGAACCCAGGAGCCGCGCCGGCGGCGGCACCCACGTAATTCCCCTGGCTAGCCAACTGAGTGATCTCGATGGGAATACGCCCCGGATCCAGGTCGGCGGGGATGTTCTGGTAACGGATGTAGGCATCCGGCGGCTCGGCCGATCCACCCATGAACAACCGCATGACCTCGTCCGGCTTATCCTCCAGGGCGGCTTTGAGCTTGCTTTCATCGAAAGTGAGACTACCGTCGGCGGCACTGGTGATACCTACCGAAGCAAAAGAATTGTAGGAGGTGCTGAAATCGCCTACCGTGGTACCGATGGTCTGGCGTAGTTGGGAGACGAAACCGCGCAAGGTGGGATCGCCGATGAGCACGCCCGCCTCGCCGGTCTCGAAATCGTAGGAAGTAGCGGCGTTAATGGATTCGATGAGGCTGTTGTAGGCATCCACGAAGGACTGTACCGCCTCCGGCACCTTGCCGGTGTCGCGCGAGATGGTGAGGGTGTTGATCTTTCCTACCGCGGCGGACTTGAGTTCCAGGGTGACGTTTTCGATGGCATCGGTGATGGTATTGGTGGAACTGGTGATGTTGATGCCATTGATGCGCAGTTGCGCGTCTTGGGCGGCGATGGTCTCGGTGAGATTCTTGCCCGAACCGCTGGCAGCGGTGGGATCGTAGGCCAGTTGCGAGAGGCCGGCGGTGTCGGTGTTCGTGCCGTCGTCGTCGGCGACGGTGATACGCATCCCGTTCTCCGCCCCGCTCTCGGACTGGAACACCAGTCGGTAACCGGTACCATCATTGATGATGCTGGCGGTGACGCCGATGTCCGCCTCGTTCACCGCGTCGCGGATGCCCTGCAGAGTGCCGTCGGTGATGGTCACCGTCTGCGCCGGTTTGGCGGCGTTGGGAGTGAAGGTGTTGGCGCCACTGTCGTAGGTACCGAATTCGAAGGTCAGAGTACCGGTCCCCAACACTTGTGAAAGATCGGTGATGGTACCGGAGGCCAGGGATTGGGCCTGGGCCAACTGCGTCACCTCCACCGTCTGGGTACCGGTGGCCGCCCCGTTTTCGGCGCTGGCGGTGAAGATGTCCGTATCGGACGAACTGGCGGTATAGGTGTTGAAAGTGGACTGCAGTTTGAGATCCAGGTAGGAGGCACGGAAATCCGCCATGGCGGACTTGATGGTACCCAGGCTGGAGAGCTGCGCCTGGTATTCGGCTTCCTTGCGGTCATAGCGGGCGGTAGGACCGAGCGCTTCCGCCTGGACCAACTGTTGGACCAGGCTCTGGATGTCGATGCCGGACCCGACACCAAGGGATGAAACGTTAGCCATGACGACCTCCTGGTGACACCGATGGGGCGTGAAACCCGGCCGGCCCTTTCAAGCAAAGCCAATGCCAATGAACGCTCAGGCCTTGTCGGCGAACAACAGCCCCTGCGCGCTTTTTTCCAGATGGCGGGCCAAGCGCAACGTCACTTCGGCGGGAATCTGACGGATCACCTTCTGATTCACCGGATCGACCACCTTGATGACCGTGTAGCCGCTTTCCTTGTCGATGGTGAACTGGACTTCCCGATCCATGGATTGGACGTAGTCGCGCAGCCGTTCGACCAAACGCTCCACGTCGGCCGTCTGTGGCGCGTCGTTGCCGCCGTTCGCGGACGGTACGTTCGCCGGTGCCGCGCCAGGGGCAGGGACGCGCGGCTGCATCGCTTCCCGCAACGCTTGGGCGATTGGGCTGGTTTCGACGGCCTTAATGTCTGCAGCCATGGGTTCCACCTCCTGGACGGAGAAAGGGGGTGGCCCGCGGGCCACCCCGTGCCCCCGACTTAGCCGAGCAGGCTGAGGACGTTCTGCGGCAGGGCGTTGGCCTGGGCCAGCATGGCCGTGCCCGCCTGCTGCAGGATCTGCGTGCGGGTGAGCTCTGCCGTCTCCACCGCGAAGTCCGCGTCACGGATACGCGAACGGGCCGCCGACAGGTTCTCCACCGAGGTCTCCAGGTTGGAGATGGTGGACTGGAAACGACTCTGCAAGGCGCCGAACTTCGCCCGCTGCGTGCTCACCTGCGAGATGGCCGCATCGACGATAGATAGCGCCAGGTTGGCTCCGTCGACGGTGGAAATGTCCAGATCGGCCACCTTCTGCAACACCGATGCCTCGGAGGCCAGAGACAAGACTTCGTTGGCAGTACCCGTGGCCACGAAGGCCTTTTCCGAATCGAACGTGACCTGCCCACGGGCATAGGCGGTCTCCACGATGTTATCGGCCGCCAAAGTGACCGAAACACCACCGGCAGAAACGGAAACGTCTCCCGCATTGGTAAAGGTGGTGTCCTGTAGGTTGATGTCTTCCCCTGAATAACTGGTCAGCACGATGCCCGTTCCATCTTCCTTGACGGAAGCGACGATCCCCGTTTTCGCCTGGAAGTCATTGAATGCCGACGCGGCCTGGTTGAGCGCTTCCACGCCGGTGGCGCTGGAAATATTGAACCCCACCTCGACCGCGGAGCTGTTTTCTCCCTGCAAAGTAAACCGGTACGCACCGGAACCACCGAAGGACAACGTGATTTCCGTCTTCGCGGATGCGGTCACGCCGGTTTCGTCGGTCTTCAGGTTCACGGAGGCCGCAATATCCTTGGCAGAGTCACCCCCAGCGACGGAGATGGACGCAGAACCCTGAGGACCAGAGATGCTTATGCTGGCGCCCGTGTTCGTTACAATATCTCCGTTCACGCGCGTGTCGTTACCGACGATTCTATAGTCGCCATACTGCTGCGTCTTGAAGTTGGCCGTGGTGGCAACGATCGTCTCGTTGGCGTTCGCGCCCACCTGGAACAAAGCGGTGCCGAACGTCCCGTCCAGGATCTTCGTTCCGTTGAACTCCGCCGACTTGGCGATGCGGTCCAGCTCCGCCGTCAACTGCGACACCTCTGCCTGCAGCGCCTGACGGTCCGAACGCGAGTTGGTGGCGTTCGCCGACTGCACCGCCAGTTCGCGGATACGCTGCAGGATGTTGCCCACTTCGTTCAGCGCACCCTCCGCCACCTGCGCCAGCGAGATACCGTCGTTGGCATTGCGCGCCGCTACCGTCAAACCACGGATCTGCGCCGTGAAGCGCTCCGAAATCGCCAGACCCGCCGCGTCGTCCTTGGCGCTGTTGATGCGCAAACCCGACGACAAACGCTGCAAAGATGTCTGCAACGCCCCTTGCGACTTGTTCAAATTGCGCTGCGCGTTCAGCGACATCACATTGGTTGCGATTACCTGAGGCATTTTCTAGACCTCCAAGATCAACCGGTCACCCGGCTCGTTTTTCCTAGCGGATATGCCTTGCCGGGCGGCAGGCATTCACCGCTCCCAGCCTCTTTATCGTCCCCGCCTCATTGAGCTTGAGCGGCAGATAAATTGCTTCATCGCTGATATGCGTCCCCCCGACCCCCACCACACCGGCCTCGCCCTGGCGCAGCGCGGCGACCTGCGCGCCGCCCTCCCGCATCTGGAGCGAGCCGCCGCAACCACTCCCCGCTCGCCTGGCGTATGGCGGGACCTGGCCCTGTGCCGCGAACGCCTGGGTGATTTCACGGGCGCCCGACAGGCCTACGAGCGCGCCCTGAACCTCGACCCCACGGACGACCGCGCCCATGCCTACCTGGGCGACCTGCTGCGCCAGACCGGCGACCTGGAGGCGGCCCGAACGCACCTGGAGCAGGCCTGTCGCTTACGCCCCGGCGATCCGGGCCACCTGGACCTCCTCGCCCGCCTGCACCTGGAGCTGGGCGAGGAAGACGAGGCCGAAGCCCTCTGGCGCCGCGCCCTCGCCCTGGCACCCGACTATCGCCCGAGCCTCACCAACCTGGGCGCCCTCCTCAAGGAACGGGAGCAGTACGAGGAGGCCGAATCCCTGCTCCGCCGCGCCCTTGCCCTGGCCCCCGACCACCCCCAGACTCTCAACAACCTGGGCATCACCCTGCGCCGCCTCGGGCGGCTGGAGGAATCCCGGGCCTGCCTGGAACGGGGATTCCAGCGTGCCCCGGGAGACGCCCGTCTCCTCATCAACCTGGCCCTCACCCGCCACGAGCTAGGCGACCTGGAGGGCGCCCTGGACCTCCTCGACGCCTGGGTGGCGCGCCACCCCCACGACCCGCAGGCGCGCTGGACCCGCAGCCTCACCCTCCTCACCCTGGGACGCTACGCCCGTGGCTGGGCCGACTACGAAGCCGGACTGGAAGCCGGCGAACGGACGCCGCGCACCCTGCCCATCCGCCGTTGGTGCGGCGAGCCCCTCGGCGGCAAACGACTCCTCCTCCTGGCGGAACAGGGTCTCGGCGACCAGATCATGTTCCTCGGCTGCCTGCCGGATCTGCTGCGAAGAGCCGGCCCGCAGGCACAGATCCACCTGGAATGCGACCCCCGCCTCGCCCCCTTGGTCGCGCGCTCTTTCCCCGGCGTGCACGTGCACGGTGTTCGCCCCGACCAGCCCTGGACCGGCCCCCGCCCGGCAGCGGACTTCGTTCTCCCTCTGGGTAGCCTGCCCCTGCACTTCCGGCGCCGCGTGGAGGACTTCCCCGGCCATCCCTACCTCATCCCCGACCCCGAACGGGTCGCCTTCTGGCGCCGGCGCCACCAGGGCCTCGGCGGCGCCCCGGTGATCGGCCTCTCCTGGCGCGGTGGCAACCGCGAGGACCGCCACAAGCGCAGCCTGTCCTTGGCGGACTGGGGGCCGGTGTTCGCCCGCGGCGACTGTCGTTTCGTCGATCTCCAATACAAGGGCACGGAGGCGGAGCGGCGCCTGGTGTCCTCGCGCTTCTACACCCCCCTGCACCATTGGCCGGAGAGCGACCCCTTCCACAAGGTGGACGAACTGGCCGCGCAACTGGCCGCCTGCGACGGCTACCTGGGGGTGGCCAACGCCACCGCCCATCTGGCCGGCGCCCTGGGCGTACGCGCCCTAGTCCTGGTGCCGTCCGTTCCTAGCTGGCGGTGGGGCATCACCGGTGAGACCACCCCCTGGTACGCCAACGTGCGTCTCCTGCGCCAATCCCGCCCCGGTGACTGGGGGACGGTGATCATAGAAGCCGCCCGCCGCCTCCCCTGAGCTCGCCTCAAGCCCTGTGGCTACCCGTCGATAGGGCGGGAGTGAACAGCGAAGCCCACGAAACACCCGGGAATGCCCTTAAGGCTCGTTTCCGCCACGCTCACCACCTCATCGAGGCGGGGCGGGCGGCCGAGGCCGTCCCCCTGTTGCGGGACCTGGCCGGTGTACACCCGAGCAACGGCGCCTTGCACCTCGCCCTGGCGGTGGCCCACCAACGCCTGGGACAAGGGGAGGCGGCCATCGCCACCGCGGAAACGGCCTGCCGGCTGCGCCCCGATGACCCCGCCGCCCACCACCTCCTGGGCGAGTTGTACCTCGCCGCCGGGCGGCACGATGCCGCCGGCGCCGCCTTCGACGAAGCCTTGGCGCGGGATCCGCAGCGGCCCGCCTCCTGGAACGGCCTGGGACTGGCGCATCTGGCGGCGGACCGGCCCGATCGGGCCCTCGCCGCCCTGCGCCGGGCCGTGGCCCTGGCCCCGAACGACCCGGTGCCGCGCCTCAACCTGGCCGACGCCCTGCGCCAAGGGGGGCATGCCGAGGCCGCCCTCGCCTTCCTCCACGCCCAGCCCGAGCCCTTCTCCCGTGACCCGCGCTGGTGGACCCAACTGGCCCTGGCGGCCCAGGACCTGGGCGACTTTCCGGGCGCCCTCGAACACCTGGAACGGGCCCTGGCCCTCGCCCCCGACCTGCCGCAGGCGCGTTGGAACCGCGCCCTCCTGCGGCTGCGCCTGGGCGACCTGGCGCGTGGCTGGCGCGACTACGCCTGGGGCAGCCGCTGCGGCGTGCGCCCGCCGCCCCCGCCCCTCGATGCACGCTGGCGCGGTCCGCACGATCCCCGTCCCCTGTGGGTGACGCCGGAACAGGGGGTGGGTGACGAGATCCAGTTCGCCGCCGGCCTCATGGATCTCAGACAGGCGGGCGTCGCCGTCCACTGGCAGAGCGACCCCCGCCTCGTGCCCCTCCTGCGCCGCGCCCACCCCGGACTCACCGTGGCCGCCGGCCCGCCAGCCGAGGCCCACCGTCACGCCCGTCTCCCC
>WFVN01000237.1 GCA_015491615.1 Gammaproteobacteria bacterium | reverse complement strand
TCCTCGTGCAGGCGACCGAGAGCGCTCAGTTCGCCCTTGAGGGTCTCGACCCCCGCTTCCATTTCGTCTCGCTGCCGGGCCAGGTCGGCAAGGGCCTTTTCCTCGGCCTCGCGCGCCCGGCGCAAGGCCGTTAGGCGTTGTTCCTCGACCTGCAGGTCGGTGAGGGCGGCGCGCCGGGCCTCCAGCTTGCCGATGCGCGTCTCCAGGCGCCCCAGCTCCGTCTCCAGGGCGCGTTTCTTCCCTTCCAGGGGCGCGAGCCCGCCGCTGGGCACGGCCTCCCCGGCGGGGGCATAGAAGAGGATCCGGCCATCGCGGGCGTAGAGGGCGACGCGTTCTCCGGGCTGCAGGGTGAGGGGCGCGGTGAGCACGTCGCCGAGGGCCACGCCCCGGGGCAGGCCCTGGCTGTCCAGGTCCACCACCTCCGCCACCTGTACCCCCTGTTCGCGCAGGTGTTCCCGGGCCTCGCTCACGGGACGCCCCGCCAGGTTCAGGCGCGCCCCCAGGGGGCCGCGCGCCTGGGCCTGGGCCATCTTTGCCAGGATGCCCTGCAGGCGGCCCCCGGCGTAGGCGGCGAGGGTCTCGGGGGCGGTCTCGAGCAGGGCCGCGGCCTGAGGCCGGAGGAGGAGGTCGGTGAGGCGGCCGCCGGCGCCGGCCGGACGCGCCCCATCCCCCATGGGAAACAGCGGATGCAGGCTCAGCTCGGGGAGACAGCAGAGACGGCGGACGCGGTCCACCAGCCAGGGGATGAGGGGGACGATGGACAGCCAGTAGCCCAGGGTGGGGAAGCTCATCACGTACTTGCGATGGCGGAGGTTGCAGATGCGCCGCACCCCGTCCTCCCCGAGGGTAAGGGCGGCCAGGGGGACCTTGTGCGGCGGCTCGCCGCAGTCCAGGCAGTCTTTGAGAAGGGCGAGGCAAGCACAGTCCCACACGACCCGGAGCCACTCCTGCAGGCGCTGGAGAAAGGCGGCGACGACCCGGTCCCGGTAGCGTTCCAGGCGTTTCCGGTAGGCCTGGGCCGCCTTCTCCTCGTCCAGGGTGTCGAGCAGGGCCTGGGGTATCTTCAGGAGGGATCGGCTCTCCCGGTGGGCGGCGAAGATCTGTCCTCCGGCCGCCGCCAGGGCGCCGGGGGCGAGCTGCAGGGGCAGGTGGCGCCGGGGCAGCCAGTGGTCTTGTTCCGCATCCAGCCACCACAGGCCGGAGACCTGCCCGAGGGCGCCACGGCTGAGACAAAGACGCGCATCGCCGGGCTGGGCGGCCAGGCGCACCTCGCCCAGGCCGAGGGGAATGAAGGTGGGATCGGTGAATTGACGCGCGGCGTCGTAGATGGCCAGTTGGCGGACGCCGTCGGCCTGCACCGTGGCCACGTACACCTTGCGCCCCTGCCAGACCAGGAAGTCGTCCACTGTCACCGGCCCCAGATCGATACGCACGCCCAGAGGCACCGCCTCGATCAGGCGGGTGGAGTCGAGGAACTCGCCGGCGGCGGCGCCGGGAGTGAGGAACAGGGGGTGGCCGAGGATCTGGAGTTGGCCGTCGTCGCCTTGCGCGAGGGCGTAGGCATGACGCCCGTCCTCGGTGAGACGCAGGCCAGGACGGGCATCGAAGGCCGCCAGGGGCGCCTGGGTGAAGGCCGGATCGTCCAAGTGCAAGCGGTAGAGCCCCTCTCCGCGCACCTGTACGTAGAGGAGGCGCTGGCTGCCCGGGGCGAGGGCGATGTCGGTGATGGGTTTGTCGGTCTCCAGGAGACGTCGGAATTCGCCCTCGTCGATGGCGTCGCTGCGATAAAGGACGTAGCGAGCGGTAGCGGCGTTGCTCTCACGGGTGACGGCCACCGCCAGCGCCCCATCGGCGCCCAGGGCCAGGTCCACCAGGTCGGCCTGTCCCTGGACGGGTAGGGCCAGGGCCTCCTGGAATTTCAGCTCGCCGACGTCCAGCACGTGGATGAGCGCGCCGGTCTCGGGCAGGCCATAGACGCGGCTGCCGTCCGCAACCGGCCGCAGGCGCGTGAGGGGCGCCTCGCTCAATGCGTCGTCGATGCGAGGCGACTCGGGGAAGGGGTAGTCGGGGAAGGAAGGGGGCTCCTCTTCCGCGGTGCAGTGGGTGGGGCGTTCCAGGCCCTCGCCCAGGGTCTCGTGGAGACGCCGGAAGATCTCGTGTTCCCGCGGGGTGAGAAATGGACGCTCGGCGCCGCTGGTGGCGTGCGACCAGTAGAGGTCGCGCAGGGCCCAGCCCACTGCCGGGGTGTCTTTGAACGTCTTGCGGTAGCGGTCGACGAGGGGTTTGAGGCACTGGCGCCAGATGCGCCCCAGGAGGGTACCGTCGAGGAGGAGCTCGGCGGTCCCTTCCTCCGTCTCGGGATCCAGGTGGAAACGGATGCGACCGGCCTCGTCGCGGGAGAGGCTCAGGCACCAGTCCCCTTCGGGACGCTCCACCCCCTGGGCTTCCAATAGCTTGCGCAGCGGCACGGGGGTGGGGGTCTGGATGCGGATCTCGTGCCCCTCGCAGTCCAGGGCGTAGCCGGGAAGGAGTCGTACCCGCCGCGGCTCGTCCTCGTCGCACAGGACCTGCAGGCCGCATACCGTCCCCCAGCCGTGGAGGTATTTGTTGTGCCGACGCAGGGCCTCCAGTTCGTCCAGACGGCAAAGAGCGGTGAGGGCTTCCTGGAGGTTCTCCGCGTGCTGGAAGACGGCCGGACAGGGGTCGTCGAAGGCCACGTCACGGGCGTGCAGGTCGGTGAGCGGGGGGAAGCGGAAGCGCCGCCGCCGGGCGTCGTCCTGCGGGGCCACGGTGCCATCGGCGGCCACTTCCGCCAGAGTGAGGTAGTGGTGGCGGATGCCCAGCGGCGGGGCTGCCTCCAGGAGCACGTCGCCGGGTCGATGGGCGGCCTCGCGCACCGGCGCCAACCAGTAGTCGCCAGCGACGAACACCCGTCCCTCCAGGGGAAGTCGCAGGACCACGGTGGCAAGGTTGGCGCTCAGCCCACCGTCGAGGGTGACGCGGCCGTGGGCCTCGGCATCCAGATCGGTGGAGAGGTCCACGCCCCGGTCCCGCCCGCCCACCAGGGACCAGGTGCCGCCGGTGTCGCGC
>WFVN01000236.1 GCA_015491615.1 Gammaproteobacteria bacterium | reverse complement strand
CGCCGCCGGCGGCGGTCCTGGCGCGCCCGTTGGCCGAACAACTGCCCTTCGGTGATCACTTCCAGGTCCGGCGCCTCCAGGCGCAGGCCTTCGTCCAGGGGGGCGTCGGTGATGGCCAGGGCCTCGTCTGCGGCGAGGAACTCGTCCCAGGTCTTCACCACCCGGGGGCGCAGGCCGTGGGGGGTGAGCATCTCCTGCAGGGCCTGGCGGCGGCCGGGGCCGTCGGCCACCAACAGGGTGCGACCGGCGCGCTTCTCCAGGTGGGCTGTGAGGGGGGCGAGGGGCTCCTCGGCGTGGATGTCCAGGTGGATGCGGCTGGGAGCGGCGGTGGGCAGGTTCACCGCGTCCTCATCGGGGGATTCGGCCCGCTGCAGGTGGATGCGCCGGCGCCCTTCCAGGGTGGCGGTGATGTCTTCGGGGCGCAGATAGAGTTCGTCGGGGGCGAGGAGGGGGCGTTCCACGTCGTGGCGGCGTTGTTCGTAGCGCTGTTCCACGTCCCGCCAGAAGGTCTCGGCGGCGCCCCGCCAGTCCTCCACGGTGACTAGGAGGGTGCCCTGGGGCAGATAGTCGAAGAGGGTCTCGGTGCGCTCGAAAAACAGGGGCAGGTAGTATTCGATACCGCCGGGGAGGAGGCCCTGGGAGACCTCCCGATAGATGAGGCTGCGTTGCGGGTCCCCTTCGAAGCGGGCGCGGAAGGCCTGGCGGAAGCGGGCGATGCCGGCCTCGTCCACGGGGAACTCCTGGCCGGGAAGCAGTCGGATGGCGTCGGTCTGATCGACGGTGAGCTGTGATTCCGGGTCGAAGGTGCGGATGGACTCGATCTCGTCGTCGAAGAGGTCGATACGGAAGGGCAGCTCGGCGCCCATGGGGTAAAGGTCGATGAGGGCGCCGCGCACGGCGAATTCCCCGTGTTCGTTCACCTGCGGGACGTGGCGGTAGCCGCTGGCGACGAGTCGCTCGCGGAAGGCTACCGGGTCCAGGCGCTCGCCCACCGCGAGGGAGAACACGCGCCCCTCCAGGTAGTGGCGCGGGGCCAGTCGTTGCATGAGGGTGGCCACCGGCAGCACGAGCAGGCCGCGCTCGAGGCCGGGCAGGCGATGGAGGGTCTCCAGGCGCTGTGAGACGATGTCCTGGTAGGGAGAGAAGACATCGTAGGGGAGGGTTTCCCAGTCAGGGAAGGCGAGCAGGGGCGGGGCGTTTTGCCCGCCCAGGTAGAACCGCAACCCTTCCTCCAGGCGCCGCGCCGCGGCCATGTCCTCGGTGACCACCACCAAGGGTCTCTCGTGCTGGCGCGCCAGTTGCGCGAGCACGAGGGCGTCGGCGCTGCCATAGAGGCGCGCGTAGCGGACCTCGCGCCGTTTCTTGTAGGGCAGAGGCAGGGAAAAGAGGGTGTCGGTTCGTTGCATGGATCGTCGAAATCGGTGGCGTTGAGGTGAAGCCGGCTATTTTCCCACAGCGACCGGACGCTGGACAGTTACGGGTGGAACCCGTGCGCGGGGCGCTGTTCATGACCGCTGCCGGGCTCGCCTTCGCCGCCCTCGGTGCCTGCGTGAAGGCGGCCAGCGCGACCTTGCCCACGGAGATGGTGGTGTTCCTGCGGGCGGCGATCGGGACCTTGATCCTGCTGCCCTGGATCGCCCGCCAGGGTTGGGGGTTTCTCCGCACCCGACGCCTCGGGGCGCATCTGGCGCGGGCCCTGTTCGGGGTGGCGGCGATGTACACCTTCTTCTACGCGCTCGCCCGTTTGACCCTCGCCGAGGCGGTCTTGCTCGCCTACACCACGCCTTTGTTCGCTCCTCTGTTCGCCTGGCTGTGGCTGCGGGAGCCCTTGGGCGCGCGCCTGGCAATGGCCGCCCTGGTGGGGTTCCTGGGGGTGGGGCTGATCCTGCGCCCGGACGGCCATTTCGCCTCCCTGGCCGCGTGGGCGGGGCTGGCCTCCGGCGCCCTGGCGGCCCTGGCGATGGTCACCATCCGTACCATGTCCGACACCGAGCCCCCCCTGCGGGTGGTGTTCTATTTCGGTCTCGTCAGCAGCTTGGTGAGTCTGCCTTGGGCATGGGGTGCGGGCTTTCCCCTGGATGCGGTGGGGCTGGGGTGGATGGTCCTCGCCGGGGCCTTCGCCAGCCTGGGGCAGTTCCTCATCACCAATGCCTACACCCACGCCCCGGCAGCGGTGGTGGGCCCCTTCACCTACAGCACCGTATTCTTCGCCACCCTTCTGGGTTGGCTGTTCTGGGGCGAGACTCTGGGCGGCTGGACCCTCCTCGGCGGGCTGGCCATCGTCGCCGGCGGCATCCTCGCCCTGCGGGCAAAGTAATCCGCGCAGCGGTCGATATCCCTGGTGCGTATTTTGCTCTGGGCCGGTCAAGCGTGACGAATGGCCCGTTGGAGGTGCGAGATGAAACGCGTGTGGTTAATGGTTTTGGCTTGTCTGTGGAGCGGGTATGCCGCCAGCGCCGAGTTCGACGCGGTGATTCCCATGTGGACCAAGGGCGCCGCCACCTATTACGTGGGCGGCGAGATCGAGGGCCTGGGGCCGGTTGAATTCATGGTGGACACCGGCTCCGGCTATCTGGCCATCGGCCAGGAGACTCTGGAGGCCTTGCAGGCCAAGGGCGAGGCCCAGTACGTGCGCGACCTGACCGGGGTAATGGCCGACGGCAGCCATCGGGTAGTGCCGGTATACCGTTTGAGCAAAGTGGTCATCGGCCGTAGCTGCGTCTTCTACGACGTGGAGGCGGCGGTGTTCCCGGGGTTGTCCCGCAACATCCTGGGCCTGAGCGCTCTCAAGCGGGCCTCCCCCTTCGTTTTTTCCGTGGAACCGCCACGCCTGGTGCTGAGCCACTGCGGCGACGTGCAGGCTTGATCCCACGCGGGCCGAACCGTCCGGCCCGCCGTTCCCCGCAAGATGCGCCCCGTTCCGCGTCGGGCCGGGCTCGGGTATAATCCGCCGATTTACTCGTTCGCCCCTGTCATTCAGCCCGAGCATCCGATTGCCATGCTGCGAATCCTGGAAGAAGCCCTCACGTTCGACGACGTTTTGCTCGTCCCGGCACACTCCACCGTGCTGCCCAAGGAGGTGGACCTCTCCACCCGGTTGACGCGGGAGATTCATCTCAACATCCCTCTGGTGTCCGCCGCCATGGATACGGTCACCGAGGCCCGTCTGGCCATCGCCTTGGCTCAGGAAGGGGGCATCGGCATCATCCACAAGAACATGACGCCGGAGCAGCAGGCCGCGGAAGTGCGGCGGGTGAAGAAATTCGAGGCCGGGGTCATCAAGGAACCCATCACCGTCCGTCCCGACACCACCATCCGCGAGGTGATGGCCATCACCCGTATCAACAACATCTCTGGCGTACCGGTGGTGGACGGAGAGGAGCTGGTGGGCATCGTCACCCACCGGGATCTGCGCTTCGAGACCCATCTGGACGCCCCCGTCTCCTCGGTGATGACCCCCAAAGAGCGCCTGGTGACGGTGCGCGAAGGGGCGCCCGCCGACGAGGTCCTGTCCCTCATGCACAAGCACCGCATCGAAAAGGTGCTGGTGGTGGACGAGGCCTTCCGCCTGCGCGGCCTCATCACCGTCAAGGACATCCAGAAGTCCACCGACTATCCCAACGCCTGCAAGGACGAGCTGGGGCGCCTGCGGGTGGGGGCGGCGGTGGGGACCGGCCCGGATACCGACGAGCGCGTCGCCGCCCTG
>WFVN01000235.1 GCA_015491615.1 Gammaproteobacteria bacterium | reverse complement strand
TGCTCGACTTTAAGAATCGGTTTAATCGGCACTGGCTGCTCCGGCGGCATCGTTATGCCACCCCCGCACAAGTGCGGGCTGCCCACACCGAATGGCGGAGGCAGCGTGAATTTTGTGCAATTCAGTATCCAGAAATTCGGGGGCTTTACACTTGATCTCTATGTTCGTCCCGGTACCCATGCCGCTCGGCGTGAGAAGGTGCTGAGGGAGTGGTATCGCAGCAATCTCAAGGCCCGGATCCCTAAGCTGATCGCCGAGTGGGAGCCCAAAATCGGTATCGAGGTGGCCCATTGGGGGGTGAAGAAGATGAAGACCCGTTGGGGCACCTGTAACATCGATACCCGGCGCATTTGGCTGAACCTGGAACTGGCCAAGAAACCACCGGAATGCCTTGAATACATCGTGGTACATGAAATGGTCCATTTACTGGAGCGGCATCATAATGATCGTTTCCGCAGTCTGATGGATCGATTACTGCCACAGTGGCGCATACGGCGAGAAAGGCTCAACCAGGCCCCCTTGGCCCACGAGACATGGAGCTACTGATGTTCCCCCTCCCTTTCGGGATCAAGCCATGACCCGCCTACAGGCACTCAAGACCTTCTATGGGCTGCTCTCGGAACTGGAACGGCGCCTCGGTGGTCGGCGTACCCTGGCCGATGCCAATGGTCGCATGCCATGGCCACGGTGGGGGGTATACTTCTTCTTCGAACCGGGGGAGATGCGGCGTGATTCCGGCTGCGGGGATCGGGTCGTACGGGTAGGAACACATGCCCTCAAACACGGTTCACAAACGACACTCTGGAACCGCTTGTCTCAGCACAAGGGCACCCTGAGCACGGGTGGAGGGAATCATCGTGGTTCTATTTTTCGCCTTCTGGTGGGCACCGCTCTCATGGCCCGCGATCCGCGGCTGAGAATCAAGACCTGGGCGCAAGGCAGCTCAGCGCCGAAGGAGGTGCGCGAGGCAGAACTTCCATTGGAGCGAGCCGTGAGCGATATCATCCGCAAGATGCCTTTCCTCTGGTTGGAGATCGATGACGAGCCCGGCCCGGAGAGCCTTCGGGGATTCATCGAGCGCAATGCAATCGGCCTGCTCAGCAATTTCTCTTCTCCAGCCCCACTGGACCCGCCATCGAGCCACTGGCTCGGTCGTTACTGTCCTCGGGAACGGGTACGGCGTTCCGGATTATGGAACCAAAATCACGTCGATGAGCCATGGGATCCGGCCTTCCTGCGGGTGATGGAAGAGCTTGTCCTGGGTACCTGAACGATGTCCCGACCGACTCACGCCGATCGTATCCTGGCTTTGCTGAACAAGCAGCCCGGTCTCGACGACGACCAGATCAGTCATATCCTGGGAATTCACCCTCGCCAACAGGTCAACCAGATCTGCCGGCGATTGGAATCTCAAGGACTCCTGCGACGTGAACCCGGCCCCAGCGGTAAGATAGTCAACCATCCTGGACCTGGGAATCCTAAACGACCGCTTGAACCGGCCCGTATCTCAACGCCGCCGAACCCACGCCGTTCACCGAAGCCTGTCGTTCGATCTGGTGATGAAAGTGCCTTTCTGGAGGGAGACCCCGCATCGACCCTTGTCGTATTGCCGTGCTCGGCGGCCAAGGTCCGCAATACCCTCCGTTCCGAACAGGGCCCCTCCATATTGGATCACTTGCCGCAACCGCTTGCGCAGGAACTCGCTTTGGCACGGGCACGGAATCGGTCCAGGGCGGCGGTCGACGAGTCCATCACTATTCCCGCTTGGCGCCGCTATCGGGGGACCCTCTATGAAAGCGCCGGTCAAGCCTTGGCCGATGCCGTGGGAGACTGGCACATCCTCATCCTCAGTGGCGGCTACGGCCTCGTTCTGGCTCGGGAGCCCATCGGTTGGTATGAGGCGATACTGAAACCCTCCTGGTGGCCCGGCCGCATTCTCGAACGCGCCTTGGTCGCCTACGCACAAAAGAACGGTTTGACCCGGGTCCGTGCTTTTGTTGCCTCCAGCTCACCGTATCGCCGCATCGTGAACCGCGTACCTTGGGCACAGGCCGGCATCCGGGACGTTTTGCTGATCATGCCGAAAGCGTCTCGCGGGGCGCTGGTCAAGGCACCCCGCGCGCAAGGAGAAGCGCTGGCTGCCTTCTTGAATGGTCGGCTGGGTCCTGGTTGGCTCAGTAGCGACGGGTTGCCCTTAGAATTTATCCATCCGTAAGTCAGTAGGCTACGATGCCTCATGAGCCTCCACCTCGGGAGGAGGTCGTTCGTCTTTACAATCGGGTGGCTTTTTCTATCAGAGGCTGCGCTTGCTTCAGGGAGGTGTTCTTCAAAATCGCTCGTGGGCAGCCTGCCCCCTAATCGCCAGACCGCTCAGTGTGACTTGAGGAACTGGCGCACCAGGCGGCTCTGGCGCTCGCTCTCCTCGGCCAGGTGCGCCAGTTGGCGCTCCGTGTCCTGGGCCAGCTCCAGGGTCTCCCGCGCCGCCTCGCGCAGGTGCTCCAGATGCCTCTCCACCTCCTGGGCGACGGCGTTCTGGGTCTGGGCGGCGACGAAGATCTGCGCCGCCTTCTCGTCGATGGCCTCCACCCGCCGGGCGATCTGATCCAAGGCCTCCCCCGAGGCGTTGGCCTGCGCCACCGCCCCCTCCACCTTGGCGCGGCCCGCCTCCATCACCGACACGGCGCGGCGTGTGCCCGCCTGCAGTTGCTCGATCATTTGCTGGATCTCCTGGGTGGATTCCTGGGTGCGCGAGGCGAGGGTGCGCACCTCGTCGGCCACCACCGCGAAGCCGCGTCCGTGCTCGCCCGCCCGCGCCGCCTCGATGGCGGCGTTCAGGGCCAGCAGGTTGGTCTGCTCGGCCACCCCGTTGATGACGTCCAGCACCTTGCCGATGGCCTGCCCGTGCGCCTCCAGCTCGCTCACCACCTCGGCAGTGCGGCCGATCTCGTCGGCGAGCCGGCGCACCGAAGCCACCACCTCGTCCACCACGGCGCGCCCCGACTCAGCCTCGTCGCGGGCCGCCGAGGCGGCGGTGGCGGTGTCCTGGGTGTGGTGGGTCACCTCCTGGGCGGAGGCGGTCATGCGCTCCATGGCCTCGGCCACCTCGTCCACGTTGTGGGTCTGGCGGTCCACCTGCGCCTGGGTGCTGCGCATGATGTCGAGGGTGGCGCCGGTGAGACCGGTCACCTGCTCGCTGCCCAGGTCCACCCGATGCATGACCGCGTCCAGCTCGCTGCGCAGGAATTCCAGGGCCAGTTCGATGCGCCCGGTCTGGCCCATGTCGCGGGTGAAGACGTACTGCATGAGGGGATCGTCGACGATGGCGCGCGCCTTGCGGTCCAGTCGGCACAGGGGGCGGGTGAGGTAGAAAAGGGCGCCCATGCCCAGAATCAGCCCGGCCAGCAGCACCAGGAAGGCCGGATCTGCCCAGCCCATTTCCAGGCCCGCCAGGACGATCCCTGGGGTCATGCACACGAACGCCACCAGGCCCACCTCCTGGTTAAGAGGCAGGCGCCGCCAGCGCAGGGCCAGGGGTTTCTTGCCGGCGCGCAGGTGCGCGTAGGTACGTTCGGCATGGTCCACCAGGCGGCGCTCCGGCTTCAGGCGCACCGACTGGTATTCGACGATGTGGCCGGCGTCGTCGAAGATGGGGCTGACGAAGGCCTTCACCCAGTAGTGATCGCCGTCCTTGCGGCGGTTCTTCACCATCCCCATCCACGGCTTGCCGCCTTTGATGGTGGACCACAGATCGGCGAAGGCCTCGGGGGGCATGTCCGGGTGGCGGACGATGTTGTGGGCCTTGCCGATGAGTTCCTCCTCGGCAAAACCGGCGGCCTCGATGAAGTCGTCGTTGACGTAGGTGATCCGCCCCTTGGGATCGGTGGTGGAGAGGATACAGAAGTGCTCCGGATAGTCGTATTCGTTCCCAGTGACGGGCAGATTGACCTTCATGGCAATTCACCACGGATAGAATGGATTACTGACTCGCGTATCGGTGGGTCGTGGACGAGACTTGAGCGCTTCCGAGGAGAGCGGGTCACGGTGACGATCCAACCGTTGCCTGAGGAAGCGAAGTGAAACCGTATCCATGGCAGGAAGGTCTCGATCACCCGGCGATTGGTGAGGCTATGACCACTGAGGGGCAAGGTGAGATAGCGGCCCCCACCGGCCAGGGCGAGGGGGATCATGAGCTGATCGGCCAGGTGCTCGCCCACGGGGACGCCGGCATCCAGGTAGCGCCGCGTCTCCTCCACCACCCTTCCCGCCACCGTCTCGGCGGGCACGCCCTTCTCGCCAATGCCACTGAACACCTCGGTGACTTCGGTACTGCGGGTCCAGAGCAGGCAGACATTGCCCGGCCCCCAGTCGCGCGGTTGTTCCACCACCGTGACGGCCGGTTCGGGCAGGTCCAGCCCTTCGCGCAGCACGCGCGCCTCCCGCTCGGCGATGTGGCGGGGGAGGGCGGCCACCCGCGCCTCGCCCTGGAGATTCTCTACCGGCCCCCGTTCCATGAGTTCGATGGGACGCAGGCGGGCGGGTTGGATCGTCACCGTCACCACGCCGCCGCCGCGCGGGTAGTAGCCGGCCCGTTCCATGCGTGCCCTCACCAGCGCCCCCATGCGTTCGAGCAGGGGCAGGTAGGCCTCGGCGAAATGCTCGAAGGGGGGCGCCAGGGGGTTGTGGGTGCCGCCGATGACGGTGATGCGGCTGGGGCGATCGGCGTGGAGGAGGGCGGGAACGAGGGTGTGCAGGACCAGGGTGGTACTGCCGGCGCTGCCGATGTCGAAGCGGTAGTCGCCGCCGAAGACGCCGCTGGGGACGAATTCGAGGGTCTGGGAACCCAGTTCAGCCCCACGCACCTCGGCCCGGCCCACCGTCGCCGCCGCCCGCACCGCCATGAGGTGCTGGCGGGCCAACCCCGGATTGCGCCGTTTGGCGCGGATGTTGATCATGCGGAAGGGCCGCCCCAGGCACAGGGATAGGGTGAGGGCGCTGCGCAGGACCTGGCCGCCGCCCTCGCCTTGGCTGCCGTCCAGGCGCAGCGGCGTCCCGCTCATCGACGACGGGCGATGGCGAGAGCCTTGAGAAACAGGGTGGCGAACTGGGGGCGGGAGAGGAGGGGGATCAGGAACGGGGCCAGGCGCGTCGCCGGCAGGCGCGCCGCAAGGAGGCCCGCCGCCAGGGCCAGTACCAGGGTGCGGGCGGGGTGGCGGCGTACCCAGGTGGCCGGATCGGCGGCCTCGGCGGCGGCCAGCAGGCGTGCCTTGGCCGCCGCCGGGGTCAGTGGTTCATCGGCGGGCGGACGCGGTCCAGGATCGCCCATGCGATGAGTCCTCCGAAGGTGACGGCGACGACCCCCAGCAACGCCAGGGCGCCGGTGCGGCCGATGAGCTCGGCCAGCCACAGATAGACGGCGGCCAGCGTCGCCACCCCGCCCAGCCCCACCATCCCAGCGGCGAGGATCAGGCCGAGAGCGAGGGCCAGGGTCTCCAGGCTGCGCTGGCGCAGCAGACGGCCCTCCGCCTCCAGCAGATCGGCGGCGGCGACCAAAAAACGCCCCAGGGCCTTCAGCGCCGGCCCCCCAGATCCATCAGCTTGCCGATGATGAAACCGAGGCTGAAGGCGGTGAGGACAGTGCCCATGGGGTGTTCGCTCACCTTTTCCTGCGCCCCTTCCAGAGCCTCGCGGCCGCGCCCGAGGAGCTCGTCCAGTTTTGCCTCCAGGTCCTCCCAGCTCTCCTGGGCGCGGGTCTGGGCCCGGTCCTTGGCGGATTCGGCCTTCTCCTGGGCGACCATCTTCACCGCCCCGGTGAGGCCGGCGATGTCCTCGCGCAGCCTGGCGATGTCCGCCTTGAGGGCGTCCAGTTCCTTACGGATGGGGTCTTCGGCCATGTTCCTTGCTCCTTGTCGCATCCATTGAGAAAACCCCTACACCTTAGACCAGGGTGTTAACACCCGCCATGTCATCGCCGCGCCGCTGGGCTATGCTCATCTCTCCACAGGGAGGAACACCATGGACGCCACCTTTTTTCCCCGCCTGCCCGAGCCCCTGCGGCCCTTACTGGACCTGGCCCTGGACGTGCGCTGGACCTGGAGCCACTGGAGCGACGATCTGTGGGCACGGGTGGAGCCCTACACCTGGCAGGCCACCCACAACCCCTGGCTGGTGTTGCAGGCCGTCTCCACCCGCCGCCTGCAAGAGTTGGCCCAGGACGAGGACTTCCTGCGCCGGCTGGAGGCCCTGGTGCAGGAGCGCCAGGCTCACTACCAACACCCCCACTGGTTCCATGAGGCGGGCCTGGAGGGGCGCCTGAAGCGGGTGGCCTATTTCTCCATGGAGTTCGGGCTGGGCGAATCCCTGCCGTTGTATGCCGGCGGTCTGGGCATCCTCGCCGGCGACACCCTGAAGACCGCCTGCGACCTGGGCGTGCCCATGGTGGGGGTGGGGCTGCTGTACCAGCAGGGCTATTTCCGCCAGGTATTGAACCCCCAGCGCGAGCAGCTCGCCTTCTACCCCTTCAACGAACCGGCCAGCATGCCGGTGCAGCCGGCGCGCACCCCCGCCGGCGACTGGCTGCGGGTCTCCGTGGCCCTGCCCGGGCGCGACGTCTCCCTGCGCGTGTGGCGGGTGCAGGTGGGGCGGGTCGATCTCTATCTGTTGGACAGCAACGACCCCATCAACAGCCCGGTGGACCGGGGCATCACCGCCGAGCTGTACGGCGGTGGTCCGGAGCAGCGCCTGTTGCAGGAGATGGTCCTCGGCATCGGCGGCTGGCGGGTGCTGGAGGCCCTGGACCTGGAACCGGAGGTGTGCCACCTCAACGAGGGGCACGCCGCCCTCGCCGCCCTGGCACGCGTCGGCGCCTACGCCCGCCGTCAGGGGGTGGACTTCCACGAGGCCCTGTGGGCCACCCGCGCCGGCAACCTGTTCACCACCCACACCCCCGTGCCGGCCGGATTCGACCGTTTCGAGCCGCGTCTGGTGCGCCGCTACCTGCGCGGCTTCGTCGCCGATCTGGGCCTCGACATGGAGGACTTCCTGGCCCTGGGGCAGGACGAGTCCGGCCTCTTCAACATGGCCTGGCTGGCCATGTCGGTGAGCAACGGGGTGAACGGCGTCTCGCGCCTGCACGGAGAGGTGAGCCGGCGCCTGTTCCACAGCCGCTTTCCCCGCTGGCCCCTGCACGAGGTGCCGGTGGGATATGTCACCAACGGCGTGCACGTCCCCTCCTGGGACTCGCCCGAGGCGGACGAGCTGTGGACCCGCGCCTGCGGCAAGCGCCGCTGGATGGGCGAGCTGGAACAAGTGGGACAGGACATCGCCAAGGTCGGCGACGAGGCCCTCTGGGGCCTGCGCACCCAATCGCGCATCCGCCTGGTGCGCTACGTGCGCCAGCGCCTGCGGCGGCAACTGGCCATCGAGGGCGAAGCGCCGGAGCGCATCGACGCCCTTGCCGAGGTCCTCGACCCCAACGTCCTCACTCTCGGTTTCGCCCGCCGCTTCGCCGAATACAAACGCCCCAACCTGCTCCTCTCCGACCCGGAACGCCTCGTCCGCTTCCTCAACAACCCCCACTGGCCGGTGCAATTGGTGGTGGCGGGCAAGGCCCATCCCCAGGACGAGGTGGGCAAGGCCCTGGTGAAGGCCATCGCTGGTTTCGCCCGCCGCCCGGAAGTGAACGCGCGCATGGTCTTCCTCAGCGACTACGACATGGCCCTCGCCGAGCACCTGGTACAGGGGGTGGACGTGTGGATCAACACCCCCCGGCGCCCGTGGGAGGCCTGCGGTACCAGCGGCATGAAACTGCTGGTGAACGGTGGTCTCAACTGTTCCGTGCTGGACGGCTGGTGGGCGGAGGCCTACGACCCGGCGGTGGGCTGGGCGGTGGGGGATGGGCGCGACCTGCCCCCCGAGGAGGCCGACCGGCGCGACGCCCAAGCCCTGTTCGATGTTCTCGAAGGACAGG
>WFVN01000234.1 GCA_015491615.1 Gammaproteobacteria bacterium | reverse complement strand
CTCCCGCGGCGACCTGAAGACCCTCGCCACCCTCCTCCCCTACCTGTGGCAGTACAAAGGGCGGGTGATCCTGGCGATGGCCTTCCTCGTCATCGCCAAGCTGGCCAGCGTCGGCGTGCCCCTGGTCCTCAAGGACCTGGTGGACGCTCTGGACCCGGCGCGCACCGCCCTCGTCGTCCTGCCGGTGGGCCTGCTCCTGGCCTACGGCGGCCTGCGCCTGGCCAACGTGGTGTTCTCCGAGCTGCGCGACCTGGTCTTCGCGCGCGTCACCCAACGGGCCATCCGCCGCATCGCCCTGCAGGTCTTCGAGCACCTGCACCGCCTGTCCCTGGCCTTCCACCTGGAACGGCGCACCGGCGGCGTCTCGCGCGACATCGAGCGCGGCAGCCGCGGCATCGCCTTCCTGTTGAACTTCATGTTGTTCAACATCCTCCCCACCCTGGCGGAGATCGCCCTGGTGGCGGGCATCCTCCTGGCGAAGTTCGACTGGCCCTTCGCCGCCGTCACCCTCGGCACCATCTTCGCCTACATCGCCTTCACCCTCGTCGTCACCGAGTGGCGCCTGCGCCACCACCGGCGCATGAACGCCCTGGACAGCCAGGCCAACGCCCGCGCCATCGACAGCCTCCTCAACTACGAGACGGTCAAGTACTTCACCAACGAGGCCTTCGAGGCGCGCCGCTACGACGCCCAACTGGCCCAGTGGGAGCAAGCCGCCCTCGCCAACCAGCGCTCCCTGTCGGTGCTCAACCTGGGCCAGGGGACGATCATCGCCGTGGGCATCACCTGGCTCCTGTTCCTGGCCGCCGACCAGGTGGCGCAGGGGGCCATGACCCTGGGCGAGCTGGTGATGGTCAACGCCTACCTCCTGCAGCTCTACATGCCCCTGGGCTTCCTCGGCTTCGTCTATCGGGAGATCAAGCAGTCCCTGGCGGACATGGAACGCATGTTCGCCCTCCTGCGCGAGCACGCGGCCATCCCCGACGCCCTCGACGCCCGCCCCCTGCGCGTCAGCCGCGGCGAGGTGGCCTTCCACGACGTGCGCTTCGGCTACCACCCCGAGCGCCCCATCCTCAAGGGGGTGAGCTTCACCATCGGCGCCGGCGAGAAGGTGGCGGTGGTGGGTCCCTCGGGGGCCGGCAAGTCCACCCTCGCGCGCCTGTTGTTCCGCTTCTACGACGTGGACGGGGGCCGCATCGAGATCGACGGCCAGGACATCCGCCGCGTCACCCAGGCGAGCCTGCGCGCCGCCATCGGCGTGGTCCCCCAGGACACCGTCCTGTTCAACGACACCCTCTACTACAACATCGCCTACGGGCGCCCCGACGCCCGCCGCGAGGAAGTCATCGCCGCCGCCCGCGCGGCCCACATCCACGAATTCATCGAGTCCCTCCCGGACGGCTACGACACCCTGGTGGGGGAGCGGGGCCTGAAGCTCTCCGGCGGCGAGAAACAGCGCGTGGCCATCGCCCGGGCGCTGCTCAAGGACCCGCCCATCATGGTCTTCGACGAGGCCACCTCGGCCCTGGACTCCCACACCGAGGAGGCCATCCTGGAGACCCTGCGCGAGGCGGCGCGCGAGCGCACCACCCTGGTCATCGCCCACCGCCTGTCCACGGTGGTGGACGCCGACCGCATCCTGGTGCTGCGCAAGGGGCGCATCGTCGAGGCGGGCACGCACGGGGCGCTGCTCGCCCGCGGCGGCGTGTACGCGGAGATGTGGCGCCTGCAGCAGCAGGGGCGCGACTGACGGTCTAGAATGCCTCTCATGCACGAGAAGAAAGGCAAGAAATCCCACCCCAAGGGCCTGCGCCTCAAGCGCGTGGCCATCGACACCTACCGCGAGAACGTCGCCTACCTGCACCGCGACTGCGTCCTCTACCGGGCGGAGGGCTTCCAGGCCCTGTCCAAGATCGAGGTGAGCAGCGACGGCCTGCGCAGCCTGGCGGTGCTCAACGTGGTGGACGACCCGGCCATCGTCGGCCCCGACGAGTTGGGCCTCTCCGAGAGCGCCTTCGACCACCTGGGTGCCAAGGAAGGGGCCCTGGTACACGTGGCCCAGGCCGAGCCGCCGGTGTCCATGGACTACGTGCGCCGCAAGATCGAGGGCGACCGCCTCAGGCGCGAGGAATTCCTCGCCATCATCCGCGACATCGTCGACGGGCGCTATTCCAAGACGGAGATGGCCGCCTTCCTGGTGGCCTCGGGGCAGAACGGCCTCGACCGCGACGAGGTCCTCTACCTCACCCGCGCCATGCTGGAGACGGGCGAGCGCCTGGACTGGCACGAGCCGCTGGTGGCGGACAAGCACTGCATCGGCGGCATCCCCGGTAACCGCACCTCCATGCTGGTGGTGCCCATCGTCGCCGCCCACGGCATGCTCATCCCCAAGACCTCCTCGCGCGCCATCACCTCCCCCGCCGGCACCGCCGACACCATGGAGGTCCTGGCGCAGGTGGAGCTGCCCCCCGAACGCCTGCACCAGATCGTCCAGGTGCACCGCGGCTGCCTAGCCTGGGGCGGCACCGCCCGCCTGGCCCCGGCCGACGACGTCCTCATCTCGGTGGAGCGCCCCCTGGGGCTGGACTCCCAGGGGCAGATGGTGGCCTCCATCCTCTCCAAGAAAC
>WFVN01000233.1 GCA_015491615.1 Gammaproteobacteria bacterium | reverse complement strand
GCTTCGAATTGTGCCGCCAAGGCGCCGAGCTCCTTGATTTTCTTCAGCTCAAGATACACGGAGCTGGGCATGTAGAAGCGTGCGCCGCTGTCCTGCGCGAGATCCAGGAAGGTGGCGATGGCGGCCTGGCTGTTTTCCCCGAACTGGGTGTAGGTCTCCGGGTTGGTGAACAGACTGGTGTCCAGGACGTAGGCTTCCATGGGTCCTCCTTTGTGTTCTAGAGCTTAGCCGGTTCACCATGGGCGCGCATAGCCGCGTACGCCCGGTGCTCGTGCATGATGTGGAGCGCAGGAAAGGCACGGGCAAGGGGGGCGGAATTGCGAAGGCGGGGTTGGGGTGGCTGAATCGTATCGGTCCATCGTGATAATCTGATGGGCCGCTCTGGCTCGTCGATCCCATGTCGCGCAGTTTGATCGTTCTCGTTTTCCTCGGGTTTTTCCCTTGGCCGGCCGCCGCCGAGGTGCGGGTGGCGGTGGCGGCCAATTTCGCCGCTCCCATGAAGGCCTTGGCGACGCGATTCCAGGAGGAGACCGGGCATCGTCTTGCGCTGAGTTTCGGTGCCAGCGGTCAGCTGTTCGCCCAGATCCTCCACGGCGCCCCCTTCCAGGTGTTTCTCTCCGCCGACGAAGACAAGCCGCGACGCCTGGAAACACGGGGCCTGACGGTGCCCGGGAGCCGCTTCACCTACGCGGTGGGGCGCCTGGTCCTGTGGTCGCCGCGCGTCGGCGACGACCCGCGGGCGCGTCTGGCGGCGGGGACCTTCCGCCGCCTGGCGCTGGCCAATCCCAAGCTCGCGCCTTACGGTGCCGCCGCCCGGGATTGGTTGCAAGACACCGGCTTGTGGGCGCGCCTACAGGGGCGGTTGGCGGTGGGAAAGAGTGTCATGCAAGCATTCCAGTACGTCCGTGCCGGTCAGGCCGATCTGGCCCTGGTGGCGGTTTCCCTGGTGCGTGACGCGGGGGGGGTGGCTTGGCCGATCCCTGCGGACCGTCACCGGCCCCTGCGCCAGGACGCGGTGCTGCTGGCGCGCGGCGCGGACGATGTCGCCGCCCGGGCCCTGCTGCGTTACCTGCGTTCGCCGGCGGCGCGCTCGCTCATCGCCGAGTTCGGGTACGCCTTGCCATGACGGATCTTTGGGACCCCATCCTGGTCACTGTGCGCCTGGCGGTCTACACCACCGCTATTCTTCTTGCCCTGGGATTGCCACTGGCCTGGTGGTTGGCTCGTACCCACAGCCGTTGGAAAGTGGTGGTGGAGGCGGTTACCGCCTTGCCTTTGGTTTTGCCCCCCACCGTCCTGGGGTTCTATTTGCTCCTGTTCATGGGGGCGCAGGGGGAACTGGGACAAGCTTGGCAGGCGTTGTTCGGCCAGCCATTGGCGTTCAGCTTCGCCGGTTTGGTGGTCGCCTCCTGCATCTACTCTTTGCCCTTCGTGGTGCAACCCCTGCAGGCCGCCTTCGAAGCCCTGCCGCGCCATGCCTTGGAAGCGGCGTGGACCCTGGGGGCTTCCCGCTGGCGTGCTTTTTGGCGGATCGCTCTGCCGGCCAGCCGGCGGGGCTTCCTCACCGCCGCGGTACTGGGATTCGCCCACACCCTGGGTGAGTTCGGGGTCGTGCTCATGGTGGGAGGGAATCTGCCCGGCGAGACGCGGGTGCTCTCCATCGCCCTCTTCGAGCACGTAGAGGCCCTGGAATACGACCTCGCCCACCGTCTCTCCCTGGGGCTGCTGGTGGTCTCTTTCCTGGTGTTGGCGGTGGTTTATGGGGCCAACCGCCGGTGGCCGGTGGGGGGAGCGCGATGACGCCGCTGGGTTTTCGGCTCCGCTGGCGGCGGGGGGGCTTCTCCTTGGACGCGGCTCTAGAACTACCCTTGGGGATTACCGCCCTGGTGGGACCGTCGGGGTGTGGCAAGAGCAGCCTGTTGCGACTGTTGGCCGGCCTGGAGCGCCCTGCGGACGGGTTCATCCACCAGGGGGAACGGATCTGGTTCGACGCCGCGCGGGGCGTGTGCCTGGCGCCGCAGCGGCGGCGGGTGGGGCTGGTATTCCAGGACTACGCCCTCTTCGATCACTTGACGGTGGCCGAGAACGTGGCCTTCGGTGTACCGCGTCCCGCCCGCCGGGCGCAGGTACGGCATTGGTTGCGGCGCCTGGGGCTGGAGGATCTGGCGGGACGCCGTCCGCACCAACTCTCCGGCGGCCAACGCCAACGGGTGGCCCTGGCCCGCGCCCTCGCCCCCGAGCCCGATCTGTTGCTCTTGGACGAGCCCTTCTCCGCCCTCGATGGGCATCGGCGCGCAGGTCTGCGCGAGGGATTGGCGGCACTGGTGGAAGAATCCCCCCGGCCCGTGTTGCTGGTGACTCACGATCTGGAGGACGCCCGGCGCCTGGCCCGGTGGACGGCGGTGATGGTGGACGGTCGCCTGTTGCGCCATGGTCCCACCGGCGAGGTCTTCCACGACCCGGGCAGCGCCACCGCGGCGCGGGTGTTGGGGTGGCGCAACCTGCTGCCCCTCACGGATCTGCGCGGCGGGCGGGCGCGGGGGTCGTGGGGGACGGTGCCGGTGCCCGGGTCGGCGCCGGCCGGCGTGGTCCCGTGGCTGGCCCTGCGCCCGGAGCGGCTGCGTCCGGCGCGTCCCGGCGAGAGCGGTCTGCGTGCCCGCGTGCGTCACATCCACGAGACAGGTGCGGTGCGGATCCTGATGGCGGTGCTGGAGGACGGTAGCACCGTGGAGATGCATCGCCCATGGGATACACCCCTGCCGGCCCCGGGCGAGACCATCACCATCCTCGTTCCGCCGGGGGCGGCGTTGCCCCTTCCTGCCTGGCCGTCGGGAGAGGAGGGACGGCTGAGCGTTTCCAGCCGCCCCTGAAGTTTTTTTGCCCGCGGCCGATCCAGTGGGGATGACGGCCAGAAAAACGAGGAAATGCGCCATGGCGCCAGAAAAACGCAGACACCCCCGTCTTCCCATTGCCTTGGATGTCTTCCTGAACTACCCGCCTCTGGGCATGTTGCGGGGCACGACGCGGGACGTGAGCTTGGAGGGGATGTTCGTGGAAACGGGCCATTTCACCTTGCCGCGGGGGTCGACGGTGCAGGTGGCGCTGCCCCTGGAACGGGGGGTGGCGGGGACCTATCGCTTCCGTGCCCGGGTAGTGCACAGTCGCCCGGGAGGGGTGGGATTGGCATTGCACTCGGCCGAGGTCACCGCCATGCGAGCCTTGGACAGGTGGTTGCGCGCCGCCGCTTGAGTCGCCAAGGGGGCCATGGTCGGAGGCGGTACAGAGCGGCGGCGTGTTTTTAGTCACCTGCCGTTCAATGGGGTAGCGCTTTGTGGGAAAATCCGCGCCATGGAGACGCAGCCCTTCCCTTGTACTGTCTATCGTAGTCGCCGCAAGCGCGAGACCTACCTCTTTCTGCCTCGGGGCGCTGACCCTCGGGATCTGCCGGACGAGCTCCTAGCCCTGGTAGGGAGGCTGGAGGCGGTGATGGATCTGGAACTCACCCCGGAGCGGCGCTTGGTCCGGGCCGATGCGCGTACGGTGATGGCGGCCCTGCGCGAGAAGGGCTATTACCTGCAACTCCCCCCGCCGGTCATCTAGCACGCACGACGCGATTCTTGCCT
>WFVN01000232.1 GCA_015491615.1 Gammaproteobacteria bacterium | reverse complement strand
GAACAGACCGCCGATGACCCGCCCCGCGGGCACAGGCAAGGGTGAAACGGTGCGGTAAGAGCGCACCGCGCCGCTGGTAACAGCGGTGGCAGGGCAAACCCCACCCGGAGCAAGACCAAATAGGGGGGCATCCGGCGCAAGCCGGGAGGTGTGGCCCGCACCGCCCCCGGGTAGGTCGCTAGAGCGTCGCGGCGACGCGGCGCCCAGATGAATGGCTGCCCACGACAGAACCCGGCTTATCGGCCGGCTCGCCCGTCTTCTGGCGGGGCCGGCCCACCCGGTCTCGCTTCCACTTCCCCTCGAAAGTCCACGGCCCGAATCCACTTCAAGCATTGTCTGAACAAAGTCGGCCAGGGCTTTGTTTCCGTTGTTTTTCTTCAGTCGGTGTTTGGTGGGATTTGAATCTTCTTCGAAGGCTCTGTCTAAGCCATTGTCCCGCTTGGAAAAATTTAGGGCGTCGATCCCTTGACAGTGAGGGAGGCCGTTCCTATAGTGTCGAGAAGTGGAATTTTGTGGGAAATAGTGGAGCGCTGCCACTTTGTTTCGCGGGGTCAATCCGCTCAATCTCGATAGCAAGGGCCGCATGTCCATGCCCACCCGCTATCGGGAGCGCCTGCGCGCCATGTGCGACGGCCATCTGGTGATGACCGTCGACCGTGACCATTGCCTGCTCCTCTATCCCTTGCCCGAATGGGAGGAGATCGAGCGCAAGCTGGTGCGCCTGCCCGCCCTCAACAAACAGGCCCGTCGTCTCCAACGGTTGCTCATCGGCCATGCCACCGATCTGGAGATGGATGGCCAGGGGCGCATCCTGGTGCCGCCGGCCCTGCGCGAGTTCGCCGGCCTGCAAAAACAAATCATGCTCATCGGCCAGGGCAACAAGTTCGAGATCTGGGACGAGGTCACCTGGAACGCCAAGCGTGCCGAGTGGCTGGAAGAGGGGGACGACGAAGGGGGACTGTGTGCGGAGCTGGAATCCCTGTCCTTCTGAGTCCCCATGCCTGAAACGCTGACACATCGCCCGGTCCTGCTCGAAGCGGTCTTGCAGGCCCTCGACCCCCGCCCCGGGGGCATTTACGTGGATGCCACCTACGGTCGCGGGGGGCATACGCGGGCCCTGCTGGAGCGATTGGGGCCGGAAGGCCGGGTCTATGCCCTGGACAAGGACCCAGAGGCGATCGCCCACGCCAGGGAGGCGTTCGCAGGGGAGCCGCGGCTGACCGTGGTCCCCGGGAGTTTCGCCATGTTGCAGGCGCGAGTCCGGGAGTGGGGCATCGAAGGTCGAGTGAACGGTGTCCTCATGGACTTGGGCGTTTCCTCCCCCCAGTTGGACGACCCCGGGCGCGGCTTCAGCTTCCTGCGTCCGGGGCCCCTGGACATGCGCATGGATCCCACCCGCGGGCGTCCGGCGGCCGCGTGGCTGGCCGAGGCGCCAGTGGAAGAGTTGGCCGACGTGATCCGCCGCTACGGCGAGGAGCGCCACGCGCGGCGCATCGCTCGTGCCATCGACCGGGCGCGGCGCGAGGCGCCCATCGACACCACCGCGCGCTTGGCGGCGGTGGTGGCGTCGGCGGTTCCGGAACGGGAGCCGGGCAAGCATCCGGCGACCCGCACCTTCCAGGCCATCCGCATCTTCATCAACGGGGAATTGGAGGAGCTGGAGGCGGCCCTGCCCCAGACCCTCGACGTGCTGGCCCCGGGCGGGCGCCTGGCGGTGATCAGTTTCCATTCCCTGGAAGACCGGCGCGTCAAACGGTTCATCCAGCAGGAGGCGCGCGGCGACCGCTTTCCGCCCGATCTGCCGGTGCCTTACAGCGCCCTGACGCCGACCCTGAAGCCGGTGGGCAAGGCGGTGCGGGCGACGGCGGCGGAGGTGGCGGACAATCCGCGCGCGCGCAGCGCCGTGTTGCGGGTGGCGGAGCGCCTGCCGTGAGCGTTCCGCTGCGCCCGGAAGGCCTGCGCGAGCGGCGCCTGCGGCGCTGGGTGCTGGTCCTCGGGGCGGTGGTGGTGGGGAGCGCGGTGGCGGTGGTGTACGCCCAGTATCTGGGGCGGGACCGCTTCGCGCAGCTCACGCGCCTAGAAGCGCGGGTGGACGCTTTGGAGGTGGAATGGGGTCAATTGCAATTGGAACAGGGGGCTTGGGCTACCCACAGCCGCATCGAGCGCCTGGCGCGCGAGCGCTTGGGGATGCATGAGCCGACGGTGGACGACGTGGTGATGGTGCGTATCCCGTGAACGACGGCAAGAACGCGATCCGGCCATGGCGCCGGCGCTCGTTGAGCGTCGGCCTGATGCTGCTCGCCGCCGTCCTGGCCGTACGCGCGGTGGACGTGCAGATCCTCGACAGCGATTTCCTCCAGGACCAGGGCGATGCCCGCTACCTGCGCACCGTATCCATCCCCGCCCACCGGGGCATGATCACCGATCGCAACGGCGAACCCCTGGCCATCAGCGCACCGGTGGATTCGGTCTGGGCCAACCCGCGGGTGGTGCGTCTGGACGCGGCCCGGCAGCGCGAGCTGGCCCGTCTCCTGGGGCTCACTCCCTCGCGCCTGGGCCAGCGCCTGGCCGATCGCGAACGGGAGTTCGTTTGGCTGCGTCGCCATGTCTCTCCGGACACCGCCGCGCGCGTGCGCGCCCTGGGCATCGACGGCGTCTTCCTGCGCCAGGAGTCGCGCCGCTTTTATCCCGCCGGCGAGGTTACCGCCCAGGTGGTGGGCATCACCGACGTGGACGAGCGCGGCCAGGAGGGCCTGGAGCTGGCTTTGGACGAGCGCCTGCGTGGCGTGCCTGGCCTGCAGCGGGTCCTCAAGGACCGCATCGGCCGGGTGGTGGAGCAGGTGGCCCTGGTACGTCCGCCGCGTCCTGGCGAGGACCTGGCCCTGTCCCTGGACCGCCGCATCCAGTACCTGGCCTACCGGGAGTTGAAGGCGGCAGTGCGCCGCCATCACGCCCAGTCGGGCAGCCTGGTGATCCTCGACGTGGCCAGCGGCGAGATCCTGGCCATGGTCAATCAGCCCTCGGTGAATCCCAACGACCGCCGCGGCCTGCGCAGCGAGGCCCTGCGCAATCGCGCCGTCACCGACCTCTTCGAGCCCGGCTCCACCATCAAGCCCTTCGTCGTCGCCGCCGCCCTGGCGAGCGGCCGGTACCGCCCCGACACCCCCATCGACACCCGCCCCGGCACCTTCCGCGTGGGGCGCAAGGTGATCCACGACGTCCACGACCAGGGCCTCCTCGACGTCGCCCGCGTGATCCAGAAATCCAGCAACGTGGGCATCGCCAAGATCGCCCTCTCCCTGCCTCGGGAGACCCTCTGGGAGACGTACAACGACGTGGGCCTCGGCCTGGAGACGGGCAGCGGCTTCCCTGGCGAGCCCAGCGGCCGGTTGCCCTTCTTCAGCGACTGGGATCCCCTCACCCAGGCCACCCTCGCCTTCGGATACGGCATGGCGGTGACCCCCCTGCAGCTGGCCCAGGCCTACGCCGTCCTCGCTGCCGACGGCCTGCTGCGCCCGCCCAGTTTCCTGCGTCTCGACCGGGCGGGCGTCGGTCGCCGGGTGCTGGACGTGGACGTGGTGCGCCGGGTGCGTGCCATGATGGAGGGGGTAGTGAGCGCCGAGGGTACGGCGCGGCGCGCCGCCGTCCCCGCCTACCGGGTGGCGGGCAAGACCGGCACGGTGCGCAAGTCCGGGGTGGGTGGCTACCGGGAGGACCGCTACGTCGCCTGGTTCGCCGGCATGGCCCCGGCCAGCCGCCCGCGTCTGGTGGCGGTGGTGGTCATCGACGAACCCCAGGGCGACTACTACGGCGGGCAGGTGGCGGCGCCGGTGTTCGCGCGCGTCATGGCCGGCGCCCTGCGCCTGTTGGACGTGCCCCCGGATGGCCTCGAGGAGGGCCGCGCGGTGCGCCTGGCCGAGGCGGGGCGATGAGGGAGGCGGCGATGCGCTTGAGCGAGCTGTTGACCCCTTGGCAGAGCGTCCCGGCGGACGCCGACCGGGAAGTGGCCGGCCTCGCCCTGGACAGCCGCGAGCTGCGCCCGGGGGACGCCTTCGTCGCCCTCCCTGGCCGCCACAGCCATGGCCTGGCGCACCTGGACGAGGCCCTCGCCGCCGGCGCGGTGGCGGTCCTCACCGAAGACGGCGAGGCACCCGTGGCGTCGGTGCCGGTGGTCCCCGTACCGGGGCTGCGCGGACGCCTCGGGGAACTCGCCGCGCGTCTCTACGGGCACCCCGCCGAGGCCCTGCCGGTGATCGGCGTCACCGGCACCAACGGCAAGACCTCGGTGGCCGCCTTCCTCGCCCAGGCCCTGGCGGCGGACGGTCCGGTGGGCCACCTGGGGACCCTCGGCCAAGGCCTGTGGGGAGATCTGGAATCCACCCGCCATACCACCCCGGACGTCTTCGGCGTGCACCGGCGTCTGGCCCAGGCGCGCGACGCCGGGGCGGTGGCGGCGGTGATGGAGGTCTCCTCCCACGCTCTCGACCAGGGGCGGGTGGACGGGGTGCGCTTCGCAGCCGCGGTGTTCACCCAACTGGGGCGCGACCACCTGGACTACCATGGCGACCTGGCCGCCTACGGCGCCGCCAAGGCGCGCCTGTTCCGCACCCCCGGCCTGGGGGCGGCGGTGCTCAACCTCGACGACCCCTTCGCCGCCGGCTTGGCCACCGACGCCCCCCGCTGGGGCTACCGCCTGGGCACGCCGATGGGGGCGCGGGAGGTGGGCGCCGAAGGGTTGCGGTGTGACGCCGGCGGGCTCGCCTTCGACCTCGTCCACGGTGGTCGTCGCGCCTCCATCGCCACCGGCCTGCTGGGTCGTTTCCAGGCGCACAACCTCCTCGCCGCCGCCACCGCCCTCCTCGCCCTCGGCCACGAGCTGGACGAGATCGCCCGGCGCCTGTCCCGGGTCCAGGCCCCGCCGGGGCGCATGGAGCCCTATCGCGCCCCCGGCCGCCCCCTGGTGGTGGTGGACTACGCCCACACCCCGGACGCCCTCGCCGCCGCCCTCGACAGCCTGCGCGCGCACGTGCGCGGGCGCCTGTGGTGCGTGTTCGGCGCCGGCGGCGAGCGCGACCGGGGCAAGCGTCCCCTCATGGCCCGCGCCGCCGAGGCGCGCGCCGACGCCCTCGTCCTCACCGACGACAACCCCCGCGGCGAGGCCCCCGAGGCCATCGTCGCCGACCTGCGCGCGGGCCTCTCCGGCGCCGTGCCGGCTGCCGTCGTCCACGACCGCGCCGAGGCCATCGCCCACGCCCTCGCTCAGGCCGACCCGGAGGACGCCGTCCTGGTGGCCGGCAAGGGGCATGAGGACTACCAGGAGATCGCCGGCACGCGCCGGCCCCACAGCGACCGGGAGACGGTCGCCCGTCTCCTGGGGGTGGCGCCATGAACGGTCTCACCCTCGGCTTCGTCGCCGCCGCCCTGGGGCTCCCCGCCCCCGGCGAAGACCGCCCCCTGACCGGCGTGGCCATCGATGGCCGTCGCCTCCGGCCCGGGGAACTGTTCGTGGCCATCCCCGGCCCCCGCTTCGACGGCCACGATTTCCTCGACCAGGCCCATGCCGCCGGCGCTAGTGCCGCCCTCGTCTCGCGCCCGGTGCCCGGCGCCCCCCTGCCTCTGCTGCGGGTGGACGACACGCGCGCCGCCCTGGGCCGCCTGGCTCAGGCTTGGCGCGTCCGTTTCCCCGGCCCGGTGGTGGCCATCACCGGCTCCAACGGCAAGACCACGGTCAAGGAGATGACCGCCCGCGTCCTCGCCGAGCTGGGGCTGGTGTTGGCCACCGAGGGTAACCTCAACAACGACCTGGGCCTGCCCCTCACCCTTCTGCGTCTCACCGAAACCCATCGGGCGGCGGTGGTGGAAATGGGGGCCAACCACGCCGGCGAGATCGCCTACTTGACCGCCATCGCCCGTCCCGACGTGGGGCTGATCACCAACGCCGGTCCCGCCCACCTGGAGGGTTTCGGTTCGGTGGCCGGGGTGGCGCGGGCCAAAGGCGAGTTGTTCGAGGCCCTGGAGGCGGGGCAGACGGCGGTGATCAATCGCGACGACTCGTACGCTGGGCTATGGCGTGATCTGGCCGCACCCGCCCACATCCTCGACTTCGCCATCGACCACGATGCGGCGGTGCGGGCGGTGGACGTGGATTCCACCCCGGAGGGTAGTCGCTTCCGTCTTCTCACTTCGCAGGGGGAGGCCGAGGTGGAGTTGCCCCTGCCCGGGCGCCACAACGTGCGCAACGCCGCCGCGGCGGTGGCCGTGGGGCTGGCCCTGGGGGTGGATCCTCATGTTGCTGCCTCGGCCCTCGCTGCCATGACACCGGTGGCCGGGCGCTTGCGCGCCCTCCCCGCCCGCGGCGGGGCGCGCCTCATCGACGACAGCTACAACGCCAATCCCGCCTCGGTGGCCGCGGCCCTGGACGTGCTCGCCGCCTGCCCCGGTCGCCGCACCCTGGTTCTGGGGGCGATGGCGGAGCTGGGGGCGGATGCCGAGACCCTGCACGCCGAAGTAGGTCGTGCCGCGCGCGCGCGTGGCATCGAGCGCCTGTTCGCTCTCGGGGAGGATGCGGCCCCGGCGGTACCGGCCTTCGGTCCGGGCGGGCGCCGTTTCGACAGCATGGAGGCCTTGCTGGAGACCTTGCAGATGGATCTGAACGAAAACGACACGGTACTGGTGAAGGGGTCGCGCAGCGCCGGCATGGAGCGGGTGGTCCAGGCCCTCGCCCCGCGGGCGGGGGAGGAGTGAGGGATGCTGCTATGGCTGAGCGAATACCTGACGCGCTTCGACAGCGGCTTCCACGTCTTTCAGTACATCACCTTGCGCACCATCCTCGGGGTGCTCACCGCCCTGGTGATCGCCTTCGTCATCGGCCCGCGCATGATCGCCGCCCTCAACCGCTACCAGAAACAGGGCCAGCCCATCCGCAGCGACGGGCCCGAGACGCATCTGGCGAAGGCCGGCACGCCCACCATGGGCGGGGCCCTCATCCTCGTCGCCCTGGGCATAGCCACCCTCCTGTGGGCGGACCTATACAACCGTTTCGTGTGGGTGGTGCTGGCGGTCACCATCCTGTTCGGCGCCATCGGCTTCGTGGACGATTACAAGAAACTGGTCAAGAACGACCCCAAGGGCCTGTCGGCGCGCGCCAAGTACTTCTGGCAGACGCTGGGGGGGTTGACCGCCGGCGCCTACCTCTACGCCAGCGCCCAGACGCCGGCGGAGACGCAGCTCATCATCCCCTTCGTCAAGGACGTGATCATCGACCTGGGGCCCTGGTTCATCCTCCTCGCCTACCTGGTCGTCGTCGGTTCCAGCAACGCGGTCAACCTCACCGACGGGTTGGACGGGCTGGCCATCCTCCCCACGGTGATGGTGGCCGGCGCCCTGGGCATCTTCGCCTACGTCTCCGGCCACGCCCGCTTCGCCGAGTATCTGGGCATTCCCTACATCCCCGGCGCCGGGGAAGTGGCCATCTTCTGCGGTGCCATCGTCGGCGCCGGCCTGGGTTTTCTGTGGTTCAACGCCTATCCGGCGCAGGTCTTCATGGGCGACGTGGGGGCCCTGGCCCTGGGCGCCGCCCTGGGGGTGGTGGCGGTGATCGTGCGCCAGGAACTGGTGCTGTTCATCATGGGTGGGGTGTTCGTCATGGAGACCGTCTCGGTGATCCTCCAGGTGGCTTCCTACAAGCTCACCGGCCGACGCATCTTCCGCATGGCGCCGCTCCATCACCACTTCGAACTGAAGGGCTGGCCCGAGCCGCGCATCATCGTGCGCTTCTGGATCGTCACCGTGATCCTGGTGCTTATCGGCCTCTCCAGCCTGAAGATCCGCTAGGGGGTGGGCGATGCAGGTGAACGGCAACCTCCAGCCCCGTACCCGGCCCCGTCGCAACCTCGTTGTCGGTCTGGGGCGCACCGGCCTGTCCGTGGCCCGCTATCTGAGCCGCCGGGGCGAGTCGGTGGCGGTGGTGGATAGCCGCGAGGCACCGCCCATGCTCGCCGCCCTGCGCGAGGAGCTGCCCGACGTGGCGGTCTTCCTGGGGCCATTCGAGGGCGACCTGTTTCGGCGCGCCGATCGCATCGTCATCAGCCCCGGGGTGGATCCCGCCGAGCCGGCGGTGGCTAGCGCGCGCGCCGCCGGCGTCCCGGTGCTGGGGGACGTGGAGCTGTTCGCCCGCGAGGCGCGTGCCCCGGTGGTGGCCATCACTGGCTCCAACGGCAAGAGCACCGTCACCGCCCTGGTGGGGGAAATGGCCCGCCGCGCGCACGTGGACGTGGCGGTGGGGGGCAATATCGGCATCCCAGTCTTGGAGTTGCTGGAGCGGCCCAAGCCCCAGTTGTACGTGCTCGAACTGTCCAGCTTCCAGTTGGAGAGCACCGAGTCCCTCGCCCCTCAGGCGGCGGTGGTCCTCAACGTCTCTCCGGATCACCTGGACCGCCACCGGGACCTGGATGCCTATGCCGCCGCCAAGGGACGCATCTACGCCCACGCCCAGGTGCAGGTGGTGAACCGCGACGATCCCTTGGCCGCCGGCTTGGCCCGCGCCGAGGACGCGCAAGTGAGTTTCGGCCTCGCTTCCCCCCCGGCCACTCGTGATTTCGGCCTCGCCGCGCACGGGGACGGGGTGTGGCTGATGCACGGCCGGCGCCGCCTCCTGCGCGAGGACGAGTTGGCCCTGGCCGGGCGCCACAACGCCGCCAACGCCCTCGCTGCCTTGGCCCTGGGCACGGCGGTGGGGTTGGACATGGAGGCCATGGTGGAGACCCTGCGCATCTTCCCCGGCCTGCCCCACCGTACCCAGCGAGTGGCGGAGAGGGACGGGGTCCTGTGGATCAACGATTCCAAGGCCACCAATGTGGGTGCCACGGTGGCCGCCCTGGAGGGTATCGCCCCCACCCGCCCCGGGCGCATCGTCCTCATCGCCGGCGGCGAGGGGAAGGGTGCCGATTTCTCTCTCCTACGTGAACCCGTGGCGCGTCACTGCCGGGCGGTGTTGCTCCTGGGGCGCGCCGCACCGCGCCTGGAGTCGGCCCTCGCCGGGGCGGCGCCGGTGCAGCGGGTGCGCGACATGCGCCAGGCAGTGCGCCGCGCCGGGCGTCTGGCCGAACCGGGGGATGCGGTGCTGCTGTCCCCCGCCTGCGCCAGTTGGGACATGTACTCGGACTACACCGTCCGCGGCGAGGACTTCATGCGTGAGGTGGGCACATGGCGGAGCTGAGCATGAACGGTCGCGAGCGACGTGCCCGGGGGGTGGTGGACCGCCGCCAGGGGCAGCCGGTACCGCTGGTGGACGGTCCCCTGGCCCTCGCCGCCTTGGCCCTCGCCGCCCTCGGCCTGGTGATGGTGGCCTCCGCCTCGGTGGGGCTGGCCGACCGCCAGTTCGGCGACCCCCTCCACTATTTCTGGCGCCAAGGGGCCTACCTGATCCTGGGATTGGCGCTCGCCGCTGTGGTCCTACGCACTCCCATCGACCAGGTCCAGCGCCTCGCCCCCTGGGCCATGGTGGGCGGCATCTTGTTGTTGGCCTTGGTGCTGGTGCCGGGCATCGGCCACGAGGTGAACGGCAGCACTCGCTGGTTGTCCCTGGGGCTGTTCAACTTCCAACCAGCGGAGGTGGCCAAGCTGGCCCTGATCCTTTATCTCGCCGACTACGCGGTGCGCCGGCGCGAGCGCCTGGAGGAGCGCTGGGGCGGACTGCTGGTGCCCTTGGGGGTTACCGCCCTCCATAGCGTGCTGTTGCTCGCGCAACCGGATTTCGGCTCCACCGTCCTCGTTACTGTCTGTGCTCTGGTGATCCTCTTTCTGGGCGGTGCCCCCCTGGGTCGCTTCCTGGTCATAGGTATCGTCGGCATGGGGGCGTTGGCCGCCATGGCGGTGCTCTCCCCCTACCGCTTGGCGCGTCTCACTTCCTTCGTCGATCCCTGGGCCGACCCCTTCGACGAGGGCTTCCAGCTCACCCAGGCCCTCATCGCCCTGGGGCGCGGGGAATGGTGGGGAACGGGCCTCGGCAGCAGCGTGCAGAAGCTGTTCTATCTGCCCGAGGCGCACACCGATTTCGTCCTCGCGGTGATCGGCGAAGAACTGGGCCTGGTCGGGGTGCTGTTGGTGCTGACCCTGTTCACGGTGATCGCCTGGCGCAGCCTGATCGTCGCCCACCGCGCCGAGGCGGCCGGACGTCCCTTCGCTGCCCTGCTGGTGTGCGGGTTGGGCACGCTCCTGGCCTTGCAGGCCTTCGTCAACATGGGCGTGAACTTGGGACTGCTGCCCACCAAGGGCATCACCCTGCCCTTCATCAGCTATGGCGGCAGCTCCCTGGTGGCCAGTTGCGCCGCCGTCGCCCTCATCCTGCGGGTGGACCTGGAGCTGCGCTATCCCTACCGCTTCGCCGGCCAGGAACGGAGGGGCGGACCATGAGCCTGCGCATGGTGGTCATGGCCGGCGGCACCGGCGGCCACGTCTTCCCCGCCCTGGCGGTGGCCGAGCGCCTTCGCGACGAGGGCGTGGAGGTGAGCTGGATGGGCACCCGCCGCGGCCTGGAGGCGAAAGTGGTGCCGGCGCACGG
>WFVN01000231.1 GCA_015491615.1 Gammaproteobacteria bacterium | reverse complement strand
CCGCTGGGAGACGAATCTGGACCTGCGCCTGAGCCTGGGGGAGCGGGTCTTCTTCCAGGGCTACGGCCTCTCCGGCTACGTCACCGGCCGCCTGCACCTACGCCGCACCGCCGACGGCCTGACCCTGGCCACCGGCGAACTCACCGTCCGCGAAGGCACCTACGACGCCTACGGCCAGACCCTCACCATCGAGCGCGGGCAACTGGTGTTCGCCGACTCCCCCCTGGACAACCCGGCGGTGGACATCGTCGCCGTGCGCCGCATCGAGGACATCGCCGTGGGCCTGCGTCTCACCGGCCGCCTGAAGAAACCGCAGGTGACCCTGTTCGCCGACCCGCCCATGAACGAGACCCGCATCCTCTCCTACCTGCTGTTCGGCCACGCCCCCGGCGAGGCCAGCGGTCCGGAGGCAGAGCTGCTGGTACGCATCGCCGCCAGCCTGGGGCTGGCGCGCGGCTACCTCATCACCCGCGCCCTGGCCCAGCGCCTGGGCCTGGAGGAGACGCGCATCGAGCGCAACCGCCTGGTCCTCGGACGGCGCATCGGCGAGCGCCTCTACCTCACCTACGCCATCGGCCTGGGGGCCGAACCCAACCTGTGGGTCGTGCGTTACCGCCTCGGGCGTAACTGGGAACTCAAGGCCGAGGCCGGCGCCGGCTACGCCGCCGACCTGTTCCTGACCCTCGACCGTTGACCTCCCGCCGGACATAGAAGCGCCATCGTCCGAACCCCCTTGCCCGACCCCTGGCATGCGTACCCGTGCCAATCGTCGAGCCCGCTGCAGGGCCAAGGCCCGTACTTTCTCATAAGCGCTTGCCGCAGCAGGCATCCTCCTGGCGCCATGTCTCCATCGCAGCTCGTAACGAGATTCCCACCCGCAGGGTGCATCCACGCCGGGCACACCACGAAAAAGGGCCGCGCCGCCTCGGGGGCGCGGCCCGGCTGCGGCATGGCCCCCTCAGGGCACGGTGGCGAATTCGCCGATGAGGGGGGCCAATTGGTAGCGGGTGCCCCCGCGCACGAACATCACCAGGTCGGCCCGTCCGTCGCCGTTCAGGTCGCCGGTGAAGCGGGGGTAATAGTAGTCGTGGCAGATCCTGGAATAGGCGCCGAAAAAACCGCCCTTACCGATGGTTTCCTCGATGCGCTCGGCACGACTCTTGTCGGCGCCCATCTCGCTGCCGGCGATCTTGACGTAATCGTTGGCACCCAAGGCGCTGCTCGGCCGGTTGTAGGCCACGTACACGCCCCCGGACCCGAATCCCACCACGTCCGGATAACCGTCGCCATCGACGTCGGCCAGCCGGCGGGTACTGATGCCGTGGCGGTAGTTGTTGATCAACCGGTACACGCTGCCCTGCTGGCAACTGGCGTCAAGGATCTTGTTGGTGACCCGCCAGCCCTGGTCCGAGCCGAAGTTGGGCATCCATAGATCGACTTGGCCGAATTGGGCGTCGCCCGCGTTGAGGGAGAGATACACCCCCGCGCCGCCGAAGCCGACGATGTCCAGGTCGCCATCGGCGTCCATGTCTTTGAGGCGGCGCACGTGGTCGTCCAGTCGCCACCCCTGGCCGTAGCCGAAATCGTCGATGACCTGTTGGAATGCGTCGAATTCCCCGTTGCCCAGGGCGGGGGTCATGAAGCCGCCCTTGTCTTTGAAGCCGATGAGATCGGCACGGCCGTCGCCATCCAGATCTCCGGCGAAGAGGGGGTGCCTGCCCGGGAACCAGGTCCACGCGGGGGTGAAGATGCCGTTGCCGCTCACATGGCGGGTGGTGGACATCTGCCCGCCGGCGTAGTCGTTGGTGTAGACGACGATCTGGGTGCTGTTGGTGGCCACCAGGTCGGGCAGGCCGTTGCCGTCCACGTCCGCCACCAGGCGATAGTGGCGGGTGTGGATGAAGCCTTGCGCCGCGCTCAGGTCCCGGGTCCATTCGGTGAGCGGACCGAAGCAACCGCTGGACCCCGAAGCGGGGGTGCAACCGACGCCGTTGAGGCTGAAGCTCACCCGGTCGCGCTCGAAGAAGATGAGGTCGGGCAGGCCGTTGCCGTCCACGTCGGCGACGAAGCGGGGCTGATCCTCGTAGTCGGTAGCCGGGTCGCGATTGGGCATGCCGCTGCCCCAGTCCTCCACCGCCTGGAGGACGCCGCCATCGGCGAGGGACACCCAGACCTTGCCGCTCGCGCCGAGGCCCAGGATGTCGTCGTCGCCGTCGCCGTCCAGGTCGGCGAGGAACTGGTCGTGCTGGCGCACGCGCCAACCCTGGTCGTAACCGAAATTATTCAGCAGGGCGCTGGCATGGAGTTCCAGCGGCGCCCGGCTGGCCTGCTGGCGGTCCTGGTCGTCGGTGACGGTGATGGTGACCCAATAGCTCCCCGCCCGGGCGTAGTCGTGACGCAGGTCGAGGTTGCGCACCGCGGAGGCGCCGGCGACGGCGGTGAAGGTGTCGGTCTGGCCGTCGCCCCAGTCGATGAGGATGGTCTTGGGATAGCCGCCCTCCTCCACGCTCACGGTACCGGCGAGGAGGATGCCCAGGGGGTCGTCGTTGGACTGGCGCAGGCGGGCGTCGATGAGGATGGGCACGGCGCCGTTGTTGTAGGTGTCCTGGGCGTCGCCTATGCCGTCGCCGTCGGTGTCGGGGTTGCCCGGATCGGTGCCACGCTCACACTCCTGGGTGTCATCCAGGCCATCCTCGTCGAGATCGGCGACGACGGGGCTGGAATAGACCTCGGCCGGGTAGCGGTCGGGATCGCTGGGATCGACGGCATTCACCAGGCAGGGCTCGCGTACTTCTTCGAAGTCGCTGCGGCCATCGCCGTCGGTATCGGCGCGCGTGGGATCGGTGCCGTTGATGAACTCCTCGCGTACACCCAGGCCATCACCGTCCTCGTCCCGCAGGTAGACGACGAGGATCTGGTCTCCGGCCTTGGCTGGGATGTCGTCGATGCGGTAGGGGACGTCCGGGGTATAGCGGGCGTTGCCCACCTCCAGGCCGTCGTCGTAGATGCGGGTGATCTCCCAGCGGGCCCCGCCGCCGCCCACACCACGCACGCTGTCGAGGCCGGCGTCTCCCTCGTTCAGCGGTATCTGCAACACCTTGCGCAGGATGTCTCCCAAGTCGGTGCCCGGCCGCTCCGGGTCAATGTTGGTGGCGACCCGGTAGTACTCGCTGGGACGGGCGGTGCCATAGTCGATGAGGATCTCGGCAGTGCGCGCCTGCACCTCCTGCTCATCGAAGGCGAAGGGCTTTCCGCCCGCGTCGGTGATCTCGAACAACCCGGGGGACAGGGTGAGGCTGGTGCTGTCCTGCAACAGGCTGCGGATGGTCCCCAGATCCAGATCCTCACGCTTGAAGGTGAGCGGCGGGGAGACGGCGCCAGGGGCGAGGCTGGTGGGCTCGAA
>WFVN01000230.1 GCA_015491615.1 Gammaproteobacteria bacterium | reverse complement strand
ATCCAATTGGAGGCCATGCGGCGCATGGCCTCCAATTGGATCTGGCGGGCACGCTCACGGGAGACGCCGATCTCCCGCCCCACCTGTTCCAGGGTCACCGGCTCGCCGCCATCGAGACCGAAGCGGCGGACGATGACCTGGCGCTGCTTGTCGTCCAGGCGGTCCAGGCAGGCCAAGACCTTGCGCCGCAGGTCCTGGTCGGCCACCTCCGCCTGCGGATCGGCATGTTCGTCGGGCAGGATTTCCAGCAGGCTGCGGCTGTCGCGGTGACCCATCTGCGCGTCGGCGGACAACTCGCGCTCGCCGAGGCGCTTCATCTCTTCCACCCGCTCCACCGTGCGCCCCATGGCCTCAGCCACCTGTTCCAACACCGGCTCCTGTCCCAGTGACTGGCCTAGCTCACGGCTCACCCGGCGCATCTTGTTGAGTTCCTTGGCCACGTGCACGGGCAGGCGGACGGTACGCGACTGGTTCATGATGCCGCGCTCGATGGCCTGGCGGATCCACCAGGTGGCATAGGTGGAGAAACGGAAGCCCTTGTCCACGTCGAACTTCTCCACCGCGCGGATGAGTCCCAGATTGCCCTCCTCGATGAGGTCCAACAGGGGCATGCCGGAATTGAGGTAGCGGCGGGCGATGTTCACCACCAGGCGCAGGTTGCGTTCGATCATCTCGCGCCGCGCCTGCGGGTCGCCGTTCTTCACCCGCCGCCCCAGCTCGCGTTCCTCCTCGGGAGTGAGGAGGGGATGGCGGGCGATCTCCTGCAGATAGATGGCGGTGGGATCGAAGCCGTTTTCGGACCAGTCCGTCTCGGGCACGGACACGGCATTCGAGAGCGCGGGGTCTTCCGTGGTGGGGGGAACGTCCGTGGTGGTGTCGATATCCTGCATGGCAGCCTCCCTATCCCTCGTTGTCATTCGTTGTCGATGAACGAGTCTAGGGAGACGGCGACCGGGAAAAAATTGGGGAAACTACGTATTCGCGCCGACGGCGCCGGAACCGGCCTCGTCGAAGCCGGCCTCCAGGGCGATGCGCACCAGTTCGGGGAGGGAACGGGCGCCCAGTTTCTCCAACACGCGGGCGCGGTGGACCTCGACCGTGCGTGGGCTGATGCCCAACTCCGCGGCGATGATCTTGTTGGGCTTGCCGGCCACGAGACAAGCGAGTACCTGGCGCTCGCGCGGGGTGAGCCGCTCCAGGGCCTCGCGCCGGCGCGCCCGGGCCGCTTGTCGGGCGCGGCGGGCCTCGTCCTCGGCGCGGCATTGTTCCAGGCGTTCGATGAGTTGGGCGTCGTCGAAGGGCTTTTCCAGGAAGTCCTTGGCACCGGCCTTCATGGCGCGCACCGCCAGGGGCACGTCGCCGTGGCCGGTCATGACGATCACCGGCAGGTCCACGCCACGGCGGGCGAGGGTCTCTTGCAGCTCCACCCCGCTCAGGCCGGGCATGCGCACGTCGGTGAGGAGGCAGCCCTGCCAATCGGGTCGCAGGGCGTCGAGGAAGGCCTCGGCGCTGTCGAAGGTGCGCACGGGAAAGCCGGCGGCCTCGAGGAGAAAGGCGAGGGAGTCGCGCACCGGGGCGTCGTCATCGACGACGAAGACGGTCCAGGGCGACTCAGGCATCGCGCCACTCCGGCAACAGGAGGCGGAAGACGGCCCCTTCGCCCGGGCGGGAGCTCACCTCCAGGCGCCCGTCGTGGGATTCGGCGATGGAACGGCAGATGGCCAGACCGATACCCATCCCCTTCTGCTTGGTGGTGAAGAAGCGGTCGAAGATCTGCTTGATCCGTTCTGGCGCCATGCCGGGCCCGGTGTCGCGCACCTCGATGCAGACGAAGCCATCTTGCCCCGCGTAGGCCCGCAAGGTCAATCGACGGCGATCCTCGGGCACCTCGGTCATCGCCTCGATGGCATTGCGCGCCAAGTTGAGGATCACCTGTTCCACCAGGATGCGATCGGCGAAGATACGCGGCAGGTCGTCGGGAAGATCCTGCTCCAGACGCACATGATTCCAGCGGGCCTCGATTTCGATGAGACCGATGACGTCGGCGACGAGCTCGTTCACCGACACGGGCGCGCGCGCCAGTTCCGCCTTGCCCACGAACTGACGCAGGCGCCGGATCACCTCACCGGCCCGCTGTGCCTGGGCGGCGATCTCGTCCAGGGCGTGGGCGAGCCGCTCCCGGTCGCCGCCGCGGTCGAGGAGCATGCGTCCGGCACGGGCGTAGTTGCCGATGGCGGAGAGGGGTTGGTTGAGTTCGTGGGCGATCTCCGCCGCCATCTCGCCCATGGTGGAGAGGCGCGAGGCCTGCGCCAGTTCCAGCAGGCGGCGGCGTTCCCGTTCCTTGAGGCGCTGCTGTTCGGTGATGTCGCCGCCGCATACCACCAGGTAATCGGCCTGGCCGGCCTCGTCGCGCACCAGGGCGCTCTCCCAGCGCACCAGGCGTTCCTCCCCTGCGCGCGTGGGCAGGGGGACCTCCATGGGCGGCACCGCCCGGCCGACGAAGGCGTCCTCCAGGGCCTGGCGCAGGGTCTCCCGCCACTGCGGGGGAGCCAGCAGGTCCCAGGCGACCTGGCCGACGAGGGCCTCGCGCGGCTGGCCGCTGAGGCGCACCAGGGCGCGGTTGGCCTCGCGGATGCGCCCGCTCCGGTCGAGGACCATGACGAGGGCGGCGACGGTGTCGAGGACGGTGGCGACGAAGGCGGTTTCGCGCCGCAGGGCCCGTTCCACCGCCTCGCGCTGGTGGATCTCCGCCTGCAGGCGGGCGTTGAGCTCGGTGAGGTGACGGGTACGGTCCTCGATGCGCGCCTCGAGGACGAGCTGGCTGGTGCGCAGCATCTCCTCGGTGCGTTTGCGTTCCTTGGCGTAGCGCAGCACGCGGGCGAGGATGGGGCCGCTCAGGTGGGTCTTGGCGATGACGTCCTGGGCGCCGCCGTGCACCAGTTCCATGGCCCGTTCTGGGTCGTCGTCCTCGCTCAGGACCACCACCGGCAAATGCGGCGCCCATTCCATGACCCGGTGCAGGAAGTGGAGGGCCTCGCCGGCCCGGTCGGCGAGGAGCAGGGCGTCGTAGTCGGCCTCGCGCAGACGTTGCAGGGCGCGCTCGAAGTCGGACTCGTGCTCGATCTCGGCGCGCAGGGACTTGTCACCGGCGAGCATGAGACCCACCAGACGGGCGTCATGGGGGTCGCTCTCCACCAGGAGGATGCGCTCCAGGGGAGCGAACATCAACGGCCGGCGGCCCGGCGGCCGATGCGGTTGGCCACTTCCAGGAGGTTGCCGTCGGGGTCACGGAAATAGACCGACAGCAATACCCCCTCGGCGCCCTCGCGCTGCACCGGCCCCTCCTCCACCGCCACGCCTTCGTTCATGAGATGGGCGATGAAGCGCGGCAGGGGCTGGTCGGTGAGAAGGCACAGGTCGGTGGCGCCAGGCTCGGTGCGGCGCGCCTGCGGCAGGGTCACATCGGGATGAGGCCGGAGGTCGATGCGATGACGACCGAAGTGAAGGGCGTAGCGGCCGCGGGCATCGACACGCAAGTCCATGCCCAGGACGCGGGTGTAGAAACGGGCGCTGCGTTCCAGATCGGTGACCGGCAAGACCCAGTGGTCCAGGCGCACGAGGCGGGCTCCGGCCCATGGCGCCCCCGCCGCGCCCGCGCGGGGCAGGTGCGCCAGGAGACGCTCGAGAAGGGCGCGCACGCCGGCGGCGACGAAAGCGGTGGGCCAACTGGGCAGGTCTCCGGAACGTGCCGCCTGTTCTGGGGTCAGGGGAATGTGCAACAAACCGGCGCGCAGACCTACCCCTTCCCGCGAGGCGGCGTGAAGCAGGGTGTAGAGGAGGTGGTTGCAGGCCCCCTCGCCAGGATCACGGCTGGCGCGGGCGGGGATCCCGGCACGCCGCAGGGCCTCGGGCAACTCCGCCCAGCCGGGTACGTCGGCGAGGTAGGCCGGGGGGCCGTCCTCGGTGATGGGCCGGCCCTGGTAGCGATTCACGGCGAGCTGTTCCAGGGAGAACCGGGCGCGCCCGGCGGCCTGGCCGGTGAGGAGGTAGAGGGCGGGACCGTGGCGGGCCAGCAGGTCGGCCGCCTGGCGGTCCAGCTCCTCGCGCGGCCCCTCGGCCGCAGGCAGGTATTCCAGGGCGATGCACTCGCGCCAGGGGGCGAGGCGCTCGGGCAGATGGGCTTCCAGGTGTCGCAACAAACATTCCGAGGCATTCACCGTGTCGCCGCCGACGGGGCCGAAGGCCGTTACCACCACCCGCTCCCAGGTGCTCACGGGGCCACCTCCCGGGCATCGAGCCGCGCCCACCACAAGGGACCTTCCTTGCCCCCCCACAGCACCGTCGCCGTGCCGGATCCGTCCATGGCCACCTGCGCCGGGGCGCAGCAACCACTCACCTGGCGTGGCGGACCCCAGCCGGCGAAACGATCGAAACGCCGTGCCCAGATGCCGCCCCCCCGGTCACCGGCCATGTGGTACACCACCACCGCCTGCCCGTCGCGCGGCTGGCCGGCGAGGTCGAAGCTTTGCGCCTGGGTGGCCTCGGTGGCATCGGGTTCGGCCAGGCGCTCGGGAACCTGCCACTCGGCACCGTCGAAACGTGCCGCCCACAGGCGGTAGGCGGACGCCTCCCCGTCCGTCTGCCCGATGGCCATCCAGGCCAACAGGGCGCCATCGAAGATATCGACCACGCACTGGAGGTCGTTGACCAATCCTTCCCCTTCGGGGAGAGGGTGGCGCACCCAGCGATCCCCACGGTCCACGGCGGCCTCCACCCGGTGTCCCCCCCCGCCGATAGCCGCCGCCCAGGCGACGACGCGCCCCCCGGGACAGACGATCGGCGTCACCCCGCCCACGTCATCGAACACGGCCACCTGTGACAAGGACCTGCCGTCCCAGCGGGCGATCTTCAGATCCGTCTGGGCGATGACTTCCTGGGAGAAGTCCAGGTGGGCGACGGTGACGCTGTCCTCCCCCACCGCCAGGGCCGGGTCCCGAGGGCCAAGGTCGTCCACGAGGAGGGAGGCGCGGGGCTCCCACGGGTCGTCCTGATCGGGCCGGTATTCCCACAGGCGGGGGACGTCCCCCTGCACTTGCGCCACCGCCCACACCCCCATCGGCCCAGAAGCGGCGACGAAATGCTTGAATT
>WFVN01000229.1 GCA_015491615.1 Gammaproteobacteria bacterium | reverse complement strand
GCCCCAGGGCGAGGAGGGTCTTGAAGGCGTAGGCGACGGTGTCCACCGGCACCCCGCCCTCCCCCTGCGCCCGCGCCGCCAGGGGCAGGAGCCCGATCAGGATCGCCAGAACGCGGCTCATTTCAGCTTTTTCACCCGTTCCATGGCGGAGATGACGTCGGTGAGGCGGATGCCGAACTTCTCGTTCACCACCACCACCTCGCCATGGGCGATGAGGGTCCCGTTCACCATCACGTCCAGGGGTTCGCCGGCGAGGCGGTCCAGCTCCACCACCGACCCCTGATTGAGCTTGAGGAGATTGCGGATAGAGATCTGGGTACGGCCGATCTCCATGGAGATGGTCACCGGGATGTCCAGGATCATGTCCAGGTTCACCCCTTCGCCGTCGGCGGCCTCGTTCTGCAGCTCGTCGAACTCCGCCGGGGTGGGGGCGTTCTCCATGCTGCCGCCGGCATCGGCGGATTCCGCCTCCTCCAGGGCCGCGGCCCACTCCTCGGCCACGTCCTGGTCGTTGGGCTTGGTGTCTTCTTCGTCGCTCATCTAGGCACTCTCTTCGGGTGGTTGCTCGTCGCCGGATTGCGTCTCGTCCGCGCCCTCGCCGGCCGAGGCTTGCTCCGCCTCGCCGCCCTCGCGCTGGGCTTTGGCCTGCTCCTCCAGTTCGGCGAGGGAGGATGCCAGTTGCGGCTGCGTCACGGGCTCCAGGATCTGCAGGGCCTTCTTGCCGTTGGAAACCCCGAAGCGACAGCGGAACACGGGCACGTCGGAGGCGCGCATGGTGACCTGCTCGGGCAACTCGATGGGAATGATGTCGCCCGCTTCCAGGGCTTGGAGATCACGCAGGGAGAGGACCACCTCGCACAACGTGGCGCTGATCTCCAGGGGGGCTTCCATGATTTCTTCACGCAGGGCGATGGTCCAGCGCTCGTCCATCTCCACGTGGTCGGAGAGGACGCCCGCGTCCAGCAGGTCGCGAATGGGCTCGAGCATGAGGTACGGAAGCGTGACGTGGAGCTCTCCGCCACCACCGTCCAGCTCCACCTGAAAGGAGCTCACCACCACCACCTCCGAGGGGGAGACGATGTTGGCGAAGTGGGGGTTCACCTCCGAACTGTTGAACTCGAAGTCCACCTCCATCACCGGCGCCCAGGCTTCCTTCATGTCATGGAAGGCCATCTCCAGGACGTTGTGGACGATACGCAGTTCGGTGGGGGTGAACTCGCGCCCTTCGATCTTGGTGTGGAAACGCCCCTCGCCGCCGAAATAGTTGTCGACGACGATGTACACCAGTTTCGGGTCGAAGACGAACAGGCCGGTGCCGCGCAAGGGGTGCATGCGCACCATGTTGAGGCTGGTGGGCACGTAGAGGGAGTGGACGTACTCGGCGAATTTCATCATCTGCACGCCGTTGACGGAGATCTCGGCGTTGCGGCGCAACTTGTTGAACAGGCTGATGCGGAAGTAGCGGGCGAACCGCTCGTTGATCATCTCCAGGGTGGGCATGCGCCCACGGACGATGCGATCCTGGGAGGCGAAATCGAAGGGAGCGATGCCTTCTTTCTCGGCTTCCTCCCCCTCCGTCTCCACGTCGCCGTTGGAGACCCCGTGCAGGAGGGCGTCGATCTCGTCCTGGGAGAGCAGATCGTCCACGGCCACTCCCTACTGGACGATGAGACTGGTGATGAACACGTCTTCCACGCCCGCCTCGCCGATCTCCTTTCTCAATACCGCCTGGATGCGCTTCAGCGCCGCCTTGCGCAGGGCCTCCTTCCCTTCCGGAGTGCTCACCGATTCCACCGTCTGGCTGGACAGCAGCAGCACCAGCTCGTTGCGGATGCGCGGCATGTGTTGGCTCACCGCGTCGATCACCTCCTGGCTGCGCGCCATGACATCCATCTTCGCCTGCAGGAAGCGGATGCGACCGTTGTCGTTGATATTGACGACGATGGGCTCGAGGGTGTGGTAGATGGCCGGCGCGGTGGGCTCGACCGCAGCCTCGCGATGGGCTTCTCCGCCCTTGTCGAACACCCCCATGGACTTGAGCATGAAGAACATCGCCCCCACGGTGGAGCCCACCACCACCAGGATGCCCACCAGGGCCAGGACGATGATCTTGCCGGTGCCCGATCCACCGCCCTTCTCTTCGCTCTCGGTTTCTTCTTCCGCCATGACTCGCTCCTTGGGATCCAGTGCCGGGGGAGCGAGCAAAGGCTATGCCAGGGATCGAAATTTCCCTTTTTGGATCAAAAAGATAGCGCCTCTCAGCGCGAGGTTCGACGAATATTTGACGGATGAAATGCGGGCCCCGGGCGGGGCCCGCGGCGTCAGGCGCGCACGTCCAGGTGCTGGCCCAGGTTGCCCTGGGGCCGGGATGGCGGCTCGGGGCTGGACGCCCGGGCGCCCTCGATGAGGGCCTGGGCGTTCTGGGCCTGGATGTCCAGGGCCTTGCGGTGCATCTTGATCCCCGCCTGGTTGAGGGCCTGATTCTTGGCCAACAAGGGCGAGTTGGCACCGAGAATGCCGGTGCTGTCCATGGGTGACCTCCGAGTTGATGGACCCGCCTCTTTATCGGCCGCGGAAATGATCTTTCAAGCCCCGCGGATGGCGTCGAGGTAGCGCCGGGCGCGGTCCACCAGGGCCTCGGGCAAGCCTTGAGTGCCCGCCACCACCAACCCCAGGGAGGCCCCGGGCACGCCGATCTGCAACTCGTAGATAGGGCGCAGGTTGTCGTGGTCGAAGCGCATGGAGGCGTTGCGCACGTGGGGGGTGCGGGCGGCGTACTCCTTGAGGGGGGCCAGGTGGGTGTTGATGATGCCCTGCACGCCGCGTCCCACCAGCTCGTCCAGCACCGCCATGGCCAGCGCCGCCCCTTCTTCCGGGTCGGTGCCCGTGCCCAACTCGTCGAGGAGCACCAGGGCATGCGCGTCGGCCGCGGCCAGGACGCGCTTGAGGACCTCCACGTGGCCGGCAAAGGTGGACAGGTGATGATAGAGGCTCTGGTGGTCGCCCACGTCCACCAGGATGCGCCGATAGGCCCCCACCCGGCAGGGCCCCTCGGCGGGCAGGTGCAGGCCGCACAGGGCCATGGTGGCGAGCAGGCCCACCGTCTTCAGGGCCACCGTCTTGCCACCGGTGTTGGGGCCGGTGACCACGGTGAGGCGCTCGTCGGCATCCAGGGCCAGGGTCAGGGGCACCGGCCGCGGCGCCCCCTCCTCGCGGTGTTGGAGGAGGAGCAGGGGGTGGTAGGCGGCGGTCAGGGCCAGGCCGGGTTCGTCCACCAGCTCGGGCGGGCGGGCGTCCAGGCATTGCGCCAGGCGCGCGCCGGCCACCGCCAGATCGATCCAGGTGATGGCCTCCAGCAACCGTTCCAACGCCGGCAGGTGCGCCCGCACCTGCTCGGTGACCTCGCGCAGGAGGCGCTGCTGTTCGGCGCTCACCTCGGCACACAGGCGCTCGGTGCGGTCGTTCGCCGCCACCAGGGCCAGAGGCTCCACCAGCTCGTCGCGCCCGCCCATGTGGCTGCCCGCGCGCCGCCCGCGGATGCGTTCCACGTGACGGGCCGACACGCGCATCACCACCCGGTCCCCCTGCCAATGGACCCGTTCGCAGTCGTCCACCACCTCTACCAGCTCGGGGCGCTGCTGGAAGGCGCGCAACTGCGCTTCCGCCTCTGCCCGTTGGGCCAGATAGGCCCGGGTGAGGCGGGCGAGGGTCTCGCTGGCATCGTCGCGCAGGGCACCGGAGGGAGTGACGGTGGCCTGCAAGCGCTCCAGCAGGGCGGGGGCTGGTTTCAGGTCCCCCGCATCACCGGGGTAGAGCCCCGGCCAGTCGCGGGCGCGGCGCGCCAATTGGCGACCGGCACGCAGCACCCGGGTCAGATTGGCGAGGGCGGCGGGTCGCAGGGTGGCACCCGCGGCCCCCGCCTGGCGCAGGGCGGGACGCACCTGGGGCAGGTCCTCCAGGACCAGGGGGGACTCGGCCAGCATCGACCGCGCCACCCCCACCGCTGTCTGCATGGCGCGGGCGCCAGCCAGCGTCGGGGCCGGACCGAGGCGCGCCGCCGCCTCCTTGCCGTAGGGGGTGAGGGCGAGGCGCTCCAGGCGCCGGCGGATATGGTGGAAGTCCAGGGCACGGAGGTCGTCATCGTGGTTCATCTGGCATCCCCAATTCCTGAGCGTACCGCCAGGATACTGCAAAACGACCTCAGCGGCGCCAGAAGACCCAGCGGGGCGGCGCCTTCACGAAGAACACCCCCTCTCCCGTACACACCACCCGCAGGGCTGGCCAGTCGCCCCGGCGCAGGCGTGCCGCGAGGGTTTCCCAGTCCAGGGGAACGGGTTCCTCGGACGGGCCCTCCAGGCCCTCGTCCAGCCACACCAACCCCGCCCCCTCCGGCAGGCCGGCCAAGGGAACGTGCGGCAGACCCAACCAGGCGGCCAGCCCTGCGGGTGGTG
>WFVN01000228.1 GCA_015491615.1 Gammaproteobacteria bacterium | reverse complement strand
GCGCCGGCGCCACGCCGGTGATGGTGGAGGACCCGTGGGGGCGGGCGGTGGATCCGGACAAGCTGCGCGACACCCTGAAGCGCCACCCGGAGGCCTCGCTGGTGGCCTTCGTCCACGCCGAGACCTCCACCGGCGCCCAGTCGGACGCCGCCACCCTGTGCGCCATCGCCCGCGAGTTCGACTGCTTGACCCTGGTGGATGCGGTCACCTCCCTGGGGGGGACGCCGGTGAAGGTGGACGAGTGGGGGGTGGACGCCATCTATTCGGGCACCCAGAAATGCCTCTCGGTGCCGCCGGGGCTGTCGCCGGTGAGCTTCTCCGAACGGGCCCTGGAGCGGGTACGCGACCGGGAACACCCGGTGCAGAGCTGGTTCCTGGACCTCAATCTGGTGATGGCCTACTGGGGCGAGGGGGCGCAGCGGGCCTACCACCATACGGCGCCGGTGAACGCCCTCTACGCCCTCCACGAAGGGCTCGCCATGCTCCAGGAGGAGGGGCTGGAGAACGCCTGGGCGCGCCACCGTCACCACCACGAGGCCCTCAAGGCGGGGCTGGAGGCCATGGGGCTGTCCTTCGTGGTGCCGGAGGCGGAGCGCCTGCCGCAGTTGAACGCCGTCACCATCCCCGAGGGGGTGGAGGACGCCGTCGTGCGCCGTCGCCTGCTGGAGGACTACGGCCTGGAGATCGGCGCCGGCCTGGGGGCCCTGGCGGGCAAGGTGTGGCGCATCGGCCTTATGGGCTACGCCTGCAACCGCCACAACGTCCTCTACAGTCTCACCGCCCTGGAGGCGGTGCTGGGGGAGCTGAAGGCCCCCATCCACAAGGGCGTCGCCCTGGACGCGGCGATGGCGGTGTACGCCGGCTGAGGCCGGTGCCCCTGGCTTTCCCACCGCGGCGGGCCCGGCCCGCCGTTTTCGTATCCGTCAGTCCACCCGTTCCTGCACCAGCACCCAGGGGGCGGTGACCACGGCGCGAAAGCGCGGACGGCGCGCGTGCCAGGCGCGCAGGTCGTCCTCGGTGACGCGCCCGAGGAGCCCTTCCTTGGCCCAGCGTTCCACCCGTGTGGCCTCGTCGGCGCACACCGCCACGGCGGCGTCGATGAGGTCCAGGCGCGGGGAGATCTTCACCAGGCGCCCCAGGTAGGGGGTCAGTTCGCCGTAGTCCATCTCGCCCATCTGGCGCAGGAGTTCGTCGCGGATCAGGGTCTTGTCGGTCATGGTCGTGCCTCACAGGTAGGGGGAGAAGAGCCAGCAGGCGGCGTCGCGCAGGCGCTGGGGCAGGGGTCGCTCGGCGATCTCCGCCAGCGTCACCGGGCGCGAGCGGGCGCGCAGGGCATGGATATGGTCGGCCAGGCGGGCGGCGAAGCGCGGGTCCACCACCTCCAGGTTGAGTTCGAAATTGAGCCGCAGGCTGCGTGTGTCCCAGTTGGCCGAGCCCACGTGCGCGTAGGTGCGGTCGATGACCAGCAGCTTGCTGTGGTCGAAGGGCGGCGGCTGGTAGTACACCCGCACCCCCTGGGCGAGGGGCTCCAGGAGGAGGTTGCGGGTGGCCCAGTCCACGTAGCGCAGATTGCTCCGTTCCGGCAGGACGACGTGTACCGCCACGCCGCGCAGGGCGGCCGACTGCAGGGCGCAGAGGAGGGCCTGCGGGGGGACGAAGTAGGGGGTCACCACCAGCACTTCGCGGCGCGCCGCGGCGATGGTGCCCTCCAGGGTGAGGAGGAGCTTGTCCATGTCCTCGTTGGGGCCGTCCACCAGGGCACGGGCGTAGCTGCTGCCGGCGGCGTTGGGGCGCGGGGAGGGATCCAGGCGCTCGCCGGCGGCGAAGCGCCAGTCCTCGCGGAAGACGTCCTCCAGCTCGCCCACCACCGGCCCCTCGACCCGGAACTGGAGGTCGCGCGTGCCCTTGGGGTTGTCCCGCAGAACGTGGCGGCCGCCGATGTTCATGCCGCCGGTGAAGGCGGTCTGTCCGTCCACCACCAGCAGCTTGCGGTGGTTGCGCAGGTTCAGGTAGGGCGTCGGCGGCAGCAGGCGCGGGGGCAGGAAACGGGCCACCGGCACCCCGGCGCGGCGCAGCAGGCGCGAGGCCCAGGGGAAGTCGTAGCGCTCGCCCACCGCGTCGATGAGGACGCGCACCGCCACCCCGCGCCGGTGGGCCGCCACGAGGGCGTCGATGAACCGGCGCCCGGTGGCGTCCGTCTCGAACAAATAGGTGGCCAGGAAGACCCGCTCGCGCGCCTGTTCGATGGCGGCCAGCATGGCCGGGTAGGCGCCGTCGCCGTTCTCCAGCATCGCCAGTTGGTTGCCCGCCAGCAGAGGGCGGCGGGCCACCTGCTGGGAGACGCGCACGAAAGAGAGCTGGTCCTCGGGCAGGGGCGGGACGAGGCGGTTGCCCAGGGGCGCTTCCGGCGGCGCGCCCCGTTCGTAGGGGATGTGGAGGAACAGGCGCAGCGGCGCGATGCGCTGGGCGCGCGTCTGGATGCGGTTGATTCCAAGTAGAAAATAAAGCAGGGCGCCACCCAAGGGGAGGAGCAGGCAGAGGCCGATCCAGCCCCAAGCGGCGCGCGGGTCGCGTTTGTAGAGGAGGGCGTGTACCACCACCGGGGCGGACACCAGCAAGTGCGCCACGCCCCACCAGGCGGTGGCATCAACCATGGGGGGGAGGGGAGCCGCCGGCGTCAGGCGCGCCCCACGTTGGCGTCGTTGGGGGTGTGGTAGAAATCGCTTTCCTCGGCGGACTGGCGTACTTCTTCCATGAGCCGTTGCAGGCGCAACTCGGCGGTGGCGTAGTCGCCGCAATCGGGACAGGCGGGATCTTCACATGGCTGGTGCGCGTACAGCCAGTAGTGGACCGCACCGGCGATGAGGCCGGAGGCGACCTCCCACGCGTCCGCTTCCGGGTTTTGATCCATGATGCGGTTGGCCAGATCGACGACCTGGTCGGCGGTGAGGTTGAAGATGTCGGGTTCTCGGGACATGGGTGTGATCCGTATGGCCTTTGAGGCATGTGCGCACATCGGACGGGAAAATTTGACCACCCTCCAGGAACTCGCGGCGGGGGTGGAGAGTCCGAGGAATCTGCTTGAGAAATTATAGCCGTTGTGCGCGGGTAGTCCACGGGACGAATAAGGGTGACCCGCGGAAGGCGAACAAGCTTCGTGGAAATTTTAGACTGAGTCTTGTCAGACAAATCTTACAGCGTTATAAATTTGTCACCTTCTGAACAGGAGCAAGGAAATGGAAGAACTGACCCCGCGCCAGGCCGAGGTGCTCGCCTTCATCCGGGAGACCATCAAGGAAACCGGAGCGCCGCCCACGCGCGCCGAGATCGCCTACGTCTTCGGGTTCAGCTCGGTGAACGCCGCCGAGGGCCATCTCAAGAACCTGGAGCGCAAGGGTTACATCGAGCTGGTGCCCGGTACCGCCCGGGGCATCCGCCTCACCGAACCCAACGGCCTGCCCCTGGTGGGCAAGGTGGCCGCCGGCGTGCCCATCCTCTCCAAGGAGCACGTGGAGGATTACTACCCTATCGAGGGGGAGCTGTTCCGCCCCAAGGCGGATTTCCTCCTGCGCGTGACCGGCGATTCCATGAAGGATGCCGGCATCCTCGACGGTGACCTGGTGGCGGTGCACCACAATCCGCGCGTGCGCAGCGGCAACGTGGTGGTGGCGCGGGTCGATGGCGAAGTGACCGTCAAACGTCTGCGGCGCGAGGATGGCAAGGTCTTCCTGGATCCGGCCAACGAGGCCTTCGAGCCCCTGGTGGTGGACCCCAAGAAGCAGGATTTCGTCATCGAAGGTCAGGTGGTGGGGGTGTTGCGGGGCGTGCAGCCCGGCTGAGCCCCTTCGCTGGTATACTGGGCGGCTCGGGGGCGATGATCCCCCGCTGACGAGGTCCAGCCCATGAGACACGTCGGCCGCTCCACGCAAATCTTTCTCCTCTGCTGCGCCGCCGGGCTTGCCGGTTGCGGCGGCGGCGTGCCGGGCGTCGTCGGCCCTGAAGAGCCTTCCTTGCCAGAGCCCCCGAAAGGCGTCGTCGCCACTACCGAAGCGGTCCAATTCTTCACCCTCGCCGGCGACGGCCGCTCGGGACCGTTCGTCGCATGGCTGGACCGGGCGGGGGAAGGCCCCGCCATCGAAATGTCCCGTTATGACAAGCGCCGGGAGGCCCCTTGGGGCAGCCCCGACGTCTATCCCGGCGAGGTCTCTCTCCCTAGAGCCGAGGTTCGTCTCTCCGTTCTGCCCCTCGCCGGGGACGACGGCAGCTTGTTACTCTTTCGCGCCGACCAACGGGTCCTCGCCCTGCATCCCGGGCGAAACTGGCGCAAGACCCTCGACGACGGCACCGAATTCAAGCATTTCGTCGCCGCTTCTGGGCCGATGGGTGTGTGGGCGGTGGCGCAAGTGCAGGGGGACGTCCCCCGCCTGTGGGAATACCGGCCCGATCAGGACGACCCGTGGGAGCCCCGCGCCTCCCTCCTCGTGGACGACCTTGGCCCTCGGGACCACTCGGCCCTGGCGGTGGGGGAGGACAGCGTCACCGTCGCCTACCTGGACTTCTCCCAGGAAGTCATCGCCCAGACGGATCTGAAGATCGCCCGCTGGGACGGCGCGGACTGGTTGGAGGAAGTCACGTTCGATGACGTGGGGGCGGTGACGCCGCTCGTCTGCCCTGGTGGCCGCATCGTCGCCTGGGCGGCCATTGGGGGCGATGGACACTGGGTGGAGGCCACCGTGGACCGAGGTGGTGCCTGGGACTCTCCCCGGCTTTTGCATACCGGTTCCGGCGGGGCCAATGA
>WFVN01000227.1 GCA_015491615.1 Gammaproteobacteria bacterium | reverse complement strand
GTCCTCGCCGGCGTGAGCGTGCAGAAGACCTATTCCCCCGACCGTCCGGGGGATTTCGCCGGCGGCCTGGTGGACCTCTCCCTGCGCGGCGTGCCCGAGGCGCCCTTCGCCCGCGTCAAGGTGAGCGGCGGCTACAACGGTCAGAGCACCGGCAAGGACGGGCTGGACTACGCCGGCGGCGACCGCGATTGGCTGGGGGGGGACGACGGCACGCGCGCCGTCCCCCGACCGGTGGCGCAGGCCAGCGACGGCGGCACCGTCAACCTCAACGGCCTGCCCGCCGACCAGCGCGCCGAACTGGGGCGCAGCTTCCCCGATCGCTACGCCGTGACGGCCGCCCGCCACCCCTTCGACCAGGGCCTCTCCGCCAGCGGCGGCGGGCGCCTGGAGAGCCGCTGGGGGCGCTTCGGGGCCCTCGTCGGGGTCTCCTGGAAGCGCAAATACCGCTACCGGGAGGAGACCGACCGCGACCTCTACCTCACCGGCCCCACCGACGTGGCCATCCTCAACGACTTCACCAAGCGGCGCAGCGACACGCGCGTCAACCTGGGCGGCATCCTCGTCCTCGGCGGCGAGTGGACCGATCACCGCCTCACCCTGGACAACCTGTTCATCCGCGACACCGACAAACGCGCCCAGATCAGCGAGGGCCTGGACCGCACCAGCGACGACCGCTACGAACGCAACTACCTCCTCGACTGGAACCAGCGCCAGCTGCGCGTCCACCAATTGCGCGGCGAACACCGCTGGTCCCGCCTCCAGGCCCGCTGGCGCTGGCTCACCGCCCGCGGCCGCCGCGACGCCCCCGACCGGCGCACCTACACCTACCAGCGCCAGCCCGACGGCACCTTCGTCCTCTACGAAGAAAGCGGGGTGCAGCGCCTCTACAACCAAGTGGACGACCGGGTGGGCAACCAAGGGCTCGACCTCACCTGGACCCTGCGCGACGACGACCGCCTCACCGCGTTCCTGCGCACCGGCCTCGCCCATGCCCGCCAGGACCGCCTCTCCGACACCGCCCGCTTCCGTTTCGAGCCCAGCGGCGCCGGCCTCGACCTGGCCGCCCCGGTGGAGGACATCCTCGCCCCCGAGCACATCGGCCAGGGCATCGACTTCATCGACGACACCCAGTCCAACGACGACTACCGCGCCCGTGCCCGGGTGGCCGGCCAATACCTCATGGGCGAGGTGAACCTGAAGGAACGCCTGCGCCTGGTGGGCGGGGCGCGCCTGGAACAGGCCGACTACCGGGTGGAGACCTTCGCCCGCAGCTCCCAGGGGCGCAGCGTCATCGCCGGCGGCTTCCAGAGCGACGACCTCCTGCCCGCCCTCGCCGCCACCATCCACCTGGGGGAGACACAACAACTGCGCGCCGCCTACAGCACCACCCTCGCCCGTCCGGAACTGGTGGAACTCTCCGCCACCCTATTCTTCGACCCGGACACCGGCGAGGCCTACGTGGGCAACCCGGACCTCAAGCCCGCCGCCATCGGCAACTACGACCTGCGCTGGGAGTGGTACCCCAGCACCCAGGAGAGCCTCAACGTCGGCGTCTTCCTGCGCGACTACACCGACCCCATCGAACGGGCCTTCGTCCCCGTCGCCGGCGGCGGCCAACGCATCACCTTCCAGAACGCGGACGGCGCCGTGGTGTACGGCCTCGAGGCGGGCACGCGCCTGGACCTCGCCCGTTGGGGGCGCGAGGGCTGGGCGTTGCAGGCCAACCTCACCCTCATGGACTCGCGCGTGCGCCTCGCCCCCGCCAGCCTGGCCACCTCCACCGACCGCCCCCTGCAAGGGCAGGCCGACCACCTCCTCAACCTCCAGCTCCTCTACGACGGCGAGCGCATCGACGGCGCCCTCAACCTCAACCGCGTGGGCCGGCGCCTGGACAAGGCCGGCGTCCAGGGCCTGCCGGACATCTACCGCCAGCCGGTCACCGACCTTTCGGCCACCATGAGCTGGCGCCCCCGGCCGCGCCTCAAGGTCGGCCTCAAGGCCGCCAACCTCCTGGACAGCCCCCACCGTTACGTGGGCGCCGGCATCACCGAGCGCGCCTGGCGCACCGGCCGCAGCCTCGCCCTCTCCCTCGCCTGGAAACTGCCCTGAACTGCAACGAAACCGTCACAGGGTCGACAAAAAAACGTAGTTTTTCGGCGCTAGGATGGCCTCGCGATGACGGGGAGAGTCGTTAATTTTCGCCGTGAAAGTCGAACCCCGTCGATATGCAACGAAACGACAACTTTTCAGGAGTGAGACCATGACCTTCCAGCGATCCATCCTGGCCCTCGCCGTCTCCGGCACCCTCGCTGCCCTGGCCGGTTGCAACGACGGCGACTCCAGCGCCGACACTATCGCCGCCGGCACCACCGTGCCCCACGAGATCGCTTCCGAAGCGGCCCCCGCCACCGCCACCGACGTCTATTTCGGCGGCAACGACGACGCCGACAACAGCGGCTCGGTGAAATACCTGGTCATCGCCGAATCCGGCGTCGCCTTCCAGCCCGACGCCGAACTGCAGGGCCTGACCCTGGAAGCGGTGGGCTCCGGCACCACCATCAGCCACGTGCAGGTGCTCGGTTCCGAGGACGACGGCATCGAATTCTTCGGCGGCACGGTGAACGTGGACCATGTCGTCATCAACAGCCAGGACGACGACGGCCTGGACTTCGACGACGGCTACCGGGGCACCATCCAGTACGCCATCGTGCGCATGGGCAACAACGACGGCGACCGTGGCATCGAGGCGGACAACGCCGGCCCCTCCGACACCGCCGAGCCCATCACCGCCCCCAACGTCGCCTATCTGACCATCCTCGGTAACCAGGGCAAGTCCTCCAAGACCACCATGGGCGCCTTGTTCCGCCGCGGCTTCGCCGGCCACATCTACCGTGCCGCCTTCGTCGACGACCCCGACGCCCTCAATGCCGGAGCCGGCTTCGAAGGGGGCTGCTTCGACGTGGACGACATGCTCCCCGCCGGCCTCTCCCTCACCGACGTGGTGTGCAACAGCACCAACGAGTTGGTGGCCGACAGCGACAGCTACCAGACCGACTTCCAGGCGAGCGCCAACTACGACGTCTCTACTGCTTCCGTCAGCGTCGATGCCAATACCCTCGCGGTGAGCGGCTACACCCCCAGCGGCTCCCTGCCCGCTGGCGTGGACGACAACCCCTACGTGGGCGCCGTGGACCCGAACGCCACCACCCCCTGGTGGGACGGCTGGACCGTGCACCTGGCCAACGACACCGGCAGCCTCAAGCGCGTGGACTTCCACCCCCTGCAGGCGGAGATCGAGAACGGCACCATCACCCCGGCGGCCGACACCCGCTCCTGCCCGGCCGGCACCTCCGAGGGCGAGAAGACCACGGTGACCCTTTTCGGCAAGACCTTCCCGGTGTGTCTGCTCAACCAGCACCTCACCGGCGACGTCACCTACACCCTGGACAACCGGCACGTGTACGTCCTCACCGACTACATCAAGGTGGGCAACGGCGGCGTGCAGGACCGCGCCAAGGCCGACGCCGACCAGACCAAGCTGGTCATCGAAGCGGGCACCATGATCTTCGCCGACGCCGGCGAGAAGGCGGGCATCCGCATCACCCGCGGCGCCCAGATCGACGTCCAGGGGACGGCCGAAATGCCGGTGATCATGTCGGCGGTGGACTTCGATCTTTCCTCCGGCACCATCATCGGCGACCCCACCGACTTCGCCGGTCGCGGGGAGTGGGGCGGCCTGGTCATCGACGGCTACGCCCGCACCAACAGCCTGGATCGGTGAGGAAACACCCGCACGACCCCAGGGACGGGGCAGGGCGCGGCGGCGACGTCGCGCCCTTTCTTTTTCGTTGTCATATCCCCACAGGCTGCCGGTGTTACCCACCCCATGCTAAAGTGGAGACCCAAAACGCACTCCCCCAGCCTTCGATGAACACGCGACTTTTTTGGGCGCTCGTCCCCCTGTGGCTCTCCGCTTGCGGCGGCGGAGGGATCGACGGTGCGCGCGTGGGGGTGCCGGACGTGCTGCCCCAGGCGGTGTTGGTGGCCGATCCCGTCGTCGGCTGGGTGAGCGAAGACGTGGACCGCCCCGAGGACGGCGCCTGGGCGACCCTGGACGCCCGCCCCAGCGTCGGCGTGCGCCATGCCTGGGCCCTGGAGGCCGCGCCCGCGGGGGCGGCGCCCCTGGCCTGGCGCATCGACCCGTCGGATGGCCCGGTGGCCCGCTTCACCGCCAACCGCCCCGGCACCTACCGCCTGCGCCTGACGGTGGAGAACCGCAGCGGCCGGCGGGTGAGCCGCAGCGTGCGGGTGGAGCTGCGCGAAGGGGCCCCGCCCGGCGCCCCGCCGCCGGTGCCCGCTGCCGACACCGACGGCGACGGCGCCCCCGACCCCCTGGACCTGGACAGCGATGGCGACGGCGTCGCGGACGCCCTCGATGCCGCGCCCCGCGATGGCGACGTCTCGGCCTGGCGGCAATGGATCGAGCAGGAGAGTCCGCTCGGCGGGGCCGCCAACGACCGCGCGGACGCCGCCGAGGCGGTGGGCGCCTGGAGCGCACCGGGGGTGCAGATCCTCGGCGCCGTGGCTGCCGCCGGCGACCTGGATCTCTATCGCATCGACCTGCCCGCCGGTCGCTACGCCCTGGGCCTGTTGGCCGAGGGCCCGCTACCCGCCCTCAACCTCCTCACCTTGGACGAGCGCCCCCAACCCTACCGCGACCTGCCGGTGCCCGAGGGGCGCCTCCTCACTTTCGCCATCGCCGCCGCCGGGCCGCGCCTGCTGGCGGTGAGTGGAGAAGCCCCCGCCGGCTACACCCTGGTCCTCTACGCCGACGACGACCAGGACGGCCTGGGCGACGCCCTGGAAGCGGCCCTGGGCGCCGATCCCGCCCGCCCCGACAGCGACGGCGACGGCCTCCCCGACGGCTGGGAGGCGCGCCCGGTGCTGGCCGGCGAGGCGGACGTGGACGCCGATGGCGACGGTCGTCCCCCCTGGCTGGACCGGGACAGCGACGGCGACGGCCTCCCCGACCGCTGGGAAGGGGCCGCCGACACGGACGGCGACGGCCTCCCCGACGCCCAGGACACCGATGCCGACGGCAACGGCCTTCCCGACGGCGAGGAGGCCGGCCCCCTGGCCTGGGTCCAGGGCCCGCGTGACAGCGACGGCGACGGCACGCCCGACTTCCGTGATCGGGACGACGACGGCGACGGCCTCCCCGACCCGGACGAACCCGCTGGCGGCCGCCTGCGCCCGGCCCCCCCCTGGGACCCCGAGCCCGGCCTGCTTGGCCAGCCGCGCGTGGACGGCCTTGGCGAGGAGGGCGGCCCCGACGGCGCCTGCCGCCCGGGACGCGCCCTGTACCTGCGCGGCGCCCGCCTGCCGGTGGACGGCGAGGCGCGCGTGGTGGTGGAAGGCCCCGACGGGCCATGGGTGGCCACGCCCGCGCAACGCAGCGA
>WFVN01000226.1 GCA_015491615.1 Gammaproteobacteria bacterium | reverse complement strand
GTCTCTGGACCCCAAGCTGCACCGTGCCTGGCTGGGCCTGGGGGTGGCCGCCTTCGCCGCCGGCGAGCTGGACGAAGCCGAGGCCGCCTTCGCCCGCGCCGCCCAAGCCCCCGACCCGGAGACCGCCGCCAAGGCCGTCTTCGACCAGGGCCACCTGGCCTACCGCCGCGGTCGCTACGTCCAGGCGGCGGAATACTTCGCCCAGAGCGCCGAGCACGTCCCCGAGGGCCGCTTCGGCCTCGCCATGACGCAACTGCTCATGGGCGACTACGCGCAAGGCTGGCGGAACCGGCGCGCGCGCCCCAGCCGCAGCCGCCCGGGCCCCTGGCGCGACCCGGAACCCCTGCCGACACAGGCCCCGCCCACCGACCTCCTCTTGGTACACGACGAGGGCATCGGCGACGAGCTCTTCTTCCTCCGTTTCCTACCCGTCCTCGCCGCCCGCGGCCACCGTCTCCGCTACCTGCCCAGCGCCCGCCTCGCCCCGTTGGTGCAACGACTGGGCGAACGCATCCCCGGCCTGGACGTGCTGCCCCCCGGCCCCTTGCCCGCCGACCCGCCCGAGCACACCTACCTCACCGGGGACCTGGGCGAACTCACCGGCGCCGGAGTGAACACCGCCTTCCCGCCGCCGCTGACCCTGTCCCCCGATCCACAACGACGCGACCACTGGGCGGAGCGACTGGCGGCCCAGGTGAGGCCGATGTAGGGTCCCGGGCCCAGGGCCGCCGGCGAAGAGGACGACGCCCCCGGCCGCCTCCTCGACAAGACTCTGCCCCCCGAAGTCCTGGGTACGGCCCTCGGCGCCGCCCTGGACGGACGCCCGGCGACCCTGGTGAGCCTCATGCGCCGCCCCGACCCGGACGGACAGGCGCGCCTCCAGGCCCTCGCCGGCCGCCCGGTCCACACCCTGGACAGCGACGACCCGACCGATCTCCTCGCCATCGTGGACTGCCTGGACCACTACCTGGCGGTGCCCAACACCACCCTGCACCTGCGCGCCGCCCGCAACCGCCCGGCCCACGTCCTCGTCCCCCATCCCCCCGAATGGCGCTGGGGTATGGCCAGTGAAGTGAGCCCCTGGTTCCCCGCCTTCACCCTCCACCGGGCCGACGAGGCCGGTGGCTGGGAGAAGGCCACGGCGCGCCTCGGCGAACGCCTGCGCCGCGACCTGGAGGGCCCATGAACCCGGGGCGACTACTGCAACGGGCCGCCCACGACTTCCAGCGGGGGCGCCACCAGGCGGCCCTGGAGGCGACCCGCCGCCTGCTGCGCCGACAACCCCGCAACGGCGACGCCCTGCACCTGCACGGCCTCGTCCTCGACCGCCTCGGACGCCACGACGAGGCCCTGGAGAGCCTGCGCCGCGCCGCCCGCCTGAACCCTGGCAACGGCCCCCTGTGGCGCAACCTGGGCATCACCCTCCTGGAGCGGGGGCACCCGGGCGAGGCCCTGGCGGCCCTCACGCGCGCCATCGAATTGATGCCGGACGACGGCGAGACCTGGTACCAGCGCGGCAACGCCCACCTGGCCCTGGACGAGACCGACGCCGCCCGCGCCGCCTACGAACAGGCCCTGCGGCAGCGCCCGGACCACCCCCCCACCCTCAACAACCTGGCGGTGGGCCTGTTCCCGGAACGCGAGCGTCACGACGACGCCGAACGCCTCCTGCGCCGCGCCGTGGCCCTCGCCCCCGACTACGCCGAGGCGTGGTCCAACCTGGGGGAACTGCTGGTCACCCGCCAGCGCCTCGGCGAGGCCCGCGCCGCCCTGGAACGAGCCGTCCGCCTGGCCCCGGACAACCCCATCCCACACCACTGGCTGGGCACCGCCTGCCTCAACGCCGGCGACCTGGAAGCGGCCGACACCGCCCTCGCCCGCGCCCTGGAACTGGCCCCCGAGGACCCTGCCATCCTCACCACCCTGGGCATCCTCCGCTACCGCCAGGAACGACGCGACGAGGCCGAGGCCCTGCTCCAGGCGAGTCTCGAACTGGAGCCGAACCAGCACGCCGCCTGGAACACCCTCGGCGCCCTCCGCCACGACGCCGGTGACCTGGACGCGGCCGAGGCCCACTACCGGCGCGCCCTGGAACTGGAACCCAACGACCACGACGCCCACAACAACCTGGGCCTGCTCCTCCATCACCGGGCCCGTTTCGAAGACGCCGACGCCCACTTCCAGAGCGCCATCCGCATCCACCCCGACTTCGACAAGGCACGCAACAACCTCGCCCTCATGCGCCTGGCCACCGGCGACTTCGCCACCGGATTCCGCGAGTACGTGCACCGCCCCTCGCGCGAGGAGAACGACGCCCCGCCGCCGCCCGAGGCCCTCCCCCAAGACCTGGCCGGGCGCCGCCTCCTCCTCATCAAGGACCAGGGTATCGGCGACGAGCTGTTCTTCTTCCGTTTCCTGCCGCGATTGCTGGCCCGCGGCGCGCGTGTCACCTACCTCTCCAGCATCCGTCTCGCCCCCCTCTTGCGCCGCCAACTGCCGGCCATCGACGTCATCACCGAACGGGACCCGCGCCCTCCGGCCGATCTCGCCTTCTCCATCGGCGATCTGCCCCACCTCCTGGGAGTGGATGCCGGCGCCCTGCCGCCGCCTCTGCCCCTCGGCGCCCGCGCCGACTACCGCGACGAGATCGCCCGCCTCCTCGCCCGTCTCGGCCCGCCCCCCTACCTGGGCCTCACCTGGCGCGCCGGCAGCCCGCGGCCCACCCGCCGCACCGGCGTCCTGCACAAGGCCGTACCGCCCGAGGCCCTCATGGACGCCGCGCGCCCCTGGCCGGGCACCTTCGTCGCCCTGCAGCGCCTCCCCGAGGACGGCGAACTGACCCGCCTCGAACGGCACCTGGGCCACCCCCTCCTCGACCTCACCGCCCTCAACGACGACCTGGAGGCCATCCTCGCCGCCCTCGACCTCATGGACGACTACGTGGCCGTCTCCAACACCAACGTGCACCTACGCGCCGGCTTGGGCAGGCCGAGCCGCATCCTCGTGCCGAGCCCGCCGGAATGGCGCTGGGGCGCCAAGGACGGCCCCTCGCCCTGGTTCCCCGACCACTCCACCTACCGCCAACGCGCCGACGGCGACTGGAACGACGCCCTCGCGCGCCTGCGCCGCGACCTGGAGCGCACGCCGTGAACGCCCGCCCGGAACAGATCTTCCACACCCTGCAAGCGGGCCACCTGGAACAGGCCCGCGAACAGGCCCGGACCCTGCGCCAGGCCCGACCGGGCGATGCCGCCGGCTGGCACCTGGAGGCCCTCGCCGAATTGGCCGCCGGGCGACCCGAACGGGCCCTGGGGCTGGCCCGCGAAGCGGCACGCCTCGACCCCGGCAACGCCGACGTCCACAACACCCTGGGGGCCGCGCTCCTGACCTTAGGACGGCTGGACGAGGCCCTCGCCGCCCTGCAAAAGGCCATCGCCCTCGAACCGCACCACGCCCCCGCCTACGCCAACCTGGCCGGGGCGCACCTGAACGCCGGGCGCGAGCGGGCCGCCTGGGAGGCCTACCGCATCCTCCTGGAACTGGACCCGCGCCACCCGCGCGCCCTGGAGGCCCTCCCACGCCTCACCGCCACCCTGGCGCAAGCGGCCCTCCGAGAGGGCCGCACGGCCCAGGCCGCCGCCCTCATCGACCCCCTGCTCGCGCGCCTGCCCCGCGACGAGGCCCTGGCCCTGGCCAACCTGTGGCTTGCCCACGGCCGGCCGAGCCGGGCCGAGGCCGCCTTCGAAACCCTCCTGCGGCGCTTCCCCGACGACCCCGACCTCCTCAACAACCTCGCCGTCACGCACATGGAACAGGGGCACCACGACCGCGCCCGCCCCCTCCTGGAGGCCCTCGTCGCCCGCCATCCCGAACGCTACGGCGCCTACACCAACCTCTGCCACTGCCTGTGCGACGACGGCGACCCACAAGCGGCCGAGGCCATCGTCCGCCAGGCCATCGAAATACATCCGGACCGCCCCGAGGGCTACATCAACCTGGCCACCGCCCTGTTCCGGCAAAACCGCATTCACGAAGCCGAGGCCGTCGCCCGCCGCGCCCTGGAACTGGCCCCCCAGAACCCCGTCGCCTGGAACAACCTGGGCAACGCCCTGCACGGCCTGGGACGCCACCGGGAGGCCATCGCCCATTTGGACCGGGCCCTGGAACTCAAGCCCGACTACCACGACGCCCGCTACACCCGCGGCATGCTCCGCCTCCTCATCGGCGACTTCGACGACGCCTGGGGCGACTACTTCTACCGCCCCCGCCACCACCACGTCCCCGAGGGCCTCACCCCCATCACC
>WFVN01000225.1 GCA_015491615.1 Gammaproteobacteria bacterium | reverse complement strand
GAAGGAAATTACTCCTCGGCCTGGTACCTGCTCCCCTTTCTCGGCGACATCGCCCCGGCTCCAAAAAACACCCTCAATTTCCTACGCCTGGTGAAAGACCCTGGTCCCTGATTTCGCCCCATCCCAGCCCGGCAAGGGACAGGCACATTAGGATGTGGGGTATACCACGGCCAACCAGCGCATCCCGGTCCTGGTGAGCCCGGAGAAAAAACGACGCATCCATCAGTGCCCGCGAAGCCGGGCTGTCCATGGGAGAATTCCTGCGCCGCGCCGCGCCGCGACCGCCTACAGCCCGCGAGAGGACGAGGCCGTCCTCAGCGCCATGATCGACCAGATGGTACGCGCCACCGAACAAGCCGAAGCGGCCATCGACGAGGCCCTCGAATTCGTCGCCGCCTCGGAAGAACGCATTCGTCGGATGGAAGAAGCGACCCGCCAAGGGAGGGCCGACTGATGGGCGTGGCGGACAAGATGTGGGACTCCATCACCCGGGTAATCCACATGGACGACAAGATCGAACGCCTGGCGGAAACGGTGAAGCATCAACAGGCGCGCATCGAATCCCTCACTGAGCGGGTGATCCGCCTGGAAACGGCCCTGGAGATCGCCCTCGCCGCCAAAGGAAACCGCTTGGCCCCACCCGAAGACAAGAGCTAATCAAAGACCAATTTTTGGTTTTGGAAAAGACCGCCTCAGGTTGGTGCCTCGGGCCGGACTCGAACCGGCACGGGATCGCTCCCGAGGGATTTTAAGTCCCTTGCGTCTACCAGTTTCGCCACCGAGGCGGGGTGGTGCCGGACGAGGGTGAAGATGGAGGCTGAGCCCGGAATCGAACCGAGGTACACGGCTTTGCAGGCCGCTGCATAACCACTCTGCCACTCAGCCTTGAGCGAATTCATGATACCCAAGCCGCTGGGCATAAAAAACCCCGGTCTCGGCGCACCGGGGTTCGGATGTTTGGAGCGGGAAACGAGACTCGAACTCGCGACCCCAACCTTGGCAAGGTTGTGCTCTACCAACTGAGCTATTCCCGCTTCGGGTGTTGCGTATTGTAAAGGGATTTCCCTTCCTGTCAACCCCTCTCGTGTTTTGTAAGCGATTGTTTACACAGAATTTATTCGCTCGTGAGGGCGGGCCAGGCGGCCTTCACGTAGAGGGCCATGGACCACAGGGTGAGCAGGGCGGCGATGAACAACAGAACCAGCCCCACTTCAAGGGTAGGGAAACCGCCCAGGGGCTCCCGATAGAGGAGCAAGAACAGGGCGATCATCTGCGCCGTGGTCTTGATCTTGCCGATGACGCTCACCGCCACCGCTGCGCGCTCGCCGATCACCGCCATCCACTCCCGCAGGGAGGCGATGGCGATCTCGCGGCCAATGATGATGGCGGCGGGGATGGCGAACAAAGGGCTGGGGTTGGCCTGCACCAACAGCACCAGGGCCACCGCCACCATGAGCTTGTCGGCCACCGGGTCGAGGAAGGCGCCGAAGGCCGAGGTCTGCCCCAGGCGCCGGGCCAAGTAGCCATCCAACCAGTCGGTGACGGCGGCGGCGGCGAAGACGGCGGTGGTGAGCTCGTTGCTCCATGGGAAAGGCAGGTAGAAGACCACCACCAGCACGGGGATGAGGACGATGCGGGCGAGGGTCAACCAGGTGGGCAGACGCAGTGTCATGGGCCATCCCCGTGGAAGTGGTGGTAGATACGTTCGGCCAGGGCCCGGCTCACTCCCTTGACCCGCGCCAATTCCTCCACCCCGGCCCGGCTCACGCCCTGCAGGCCGCCGAAATGACGGAGCAGGGCCTGGCGCCGCTTGGGGCCGAGGCCGGGGATCTCCTCCAGGGGGGAACGCCCCCGTGCCTTGGCCCGCCGCCGGCGATGCCCTTCGATGGCGAAGCGGTGCGCCTCGTCGCGGATCTGCTGGATGAGGTGCAGGGCGGGGGAATCGGCCGGGAGTATAATCGGCGCCCCCTGGGGGGACAAGAACAGGGTCTCGCGCCCCGGCTTGCGCTCCGGCCCCTTGGCCACCCCCAAGAGAGGGACGTCGTCGATACCTAGCTCCTCCAACACCGAGCGAGCCTGGGCCAGTTGCCCCTTGCCGCCGTCGATGATCAACAGGTCGGGCAGGGGCGCCTCCCCTTTCTTCAAGCGCCGATAACGGCGTTCCAGGGCCTGGCGCATGGCGGCGAAGTCGTCTCCGGGCGTGATGCCTTCGATGTTGAAGCGCCGGTAGTGGGACTTGAGGGGGCCCTCCTGGTCGAACACCACGCAGGAGGCCACCGTGGCCTCGCCGCGGGTGTGACTGATGTCGAAGCATTCCAGGCGGCGCGGCACCTCGGGCAGGTCGAGAGCCGCCTGCAGGGCCTCGAAACGACGCGCCAGGTCGTCGCGGCTGGCCAGGCGCGACGCCAGGGCGGTCTCGGCGTTGCGGCGCGCCATCTCCAGCCAACGCGCCCGGTGACCGCGCACCCGTTCCACCAGGCGCACCTTGCGTCCGGCCCGCTCGCTCAATGCGGTGGCCAGCAGCTCCCGTTCTTCCAATGGATGGCCGAGGACGATCTCGACGGGGATCTCGCGCGTGCCGTCGCCAAGGTAGTACTGCCCCAGGAAGGCGGCGAGGGCCTCCGCCTCCCCCGCCTCCCCCTCGGGCAGGCGCGGGAAGAAGGCCTTGTTGCCCAGGTTCACCCCGTGGCGCACGAAAAAGACCTGCACGCAGCACTGGCCGCCCCGGCAGGCGGCGGCCACCACGTCCAGGTCGCCCCGCTCGCCGCTCACGTACTGCTGCGCCTGCACCTGTCGCAGGGCGGCGATCTGGTCCCGGTAGAGGGCGGCCCGTTCGAATTCCAGGGCCTCGGCGGCGGCGTTCATGCGCTGCTCCAGGATCGTCACCACTTCGGCGTCGCGTCCCTCCAGGAACAGGGTGGCGTGGCGCACGTCCTCAGCGTAGGTCTGGGGGTCGATGTAGCCCACGCAGGGGGCGCTGCAGCGCTCGATCTGGTATTGGAGACAGGGTCGGCTGCGGTTGCGGAAAACGCTGTCCTCGCAGGAGCGCAGGCGGAACAGGCGCTGGAGGAGGTTGAGGCTCTCGCGCACGGCGCCGGCGCTGGGGTAGGGACCGAAGTAGCGTCCGCCCTCCCGGCGCGCCCCCCGGTAGAGGGCGAGACGCGGGTAGTCGCCGGCGGTGAGGTGCAGGTAGGGGTAGCTCTTGTCGTCCCGGTAAAGGATGTTGTAACGAGGCCGGTGGCGCTTGATGAGGGTGTTCTCCAGGATCAGCGCCTCGGTCTCGGTGTGGGTGAGGGTCACCTCCACCCGCGCCACGCGGGCCACCATGGCGCGTGTCTTGGGGCTCGGGTCCTTGCCCTGGAAATAGCTGGAGACGCGCGCCTTGAGGTTCTTCGCCTTGCCCACGTAGATGACTTCGCCACTGGCGTCCAGCATGCGGTACACGCCCGGGCCGGTGCTCAGGTGGCGGAGGAAGTGGTCGAGGTCGAAATCAGTCTCGCTCATGGGTGTCCAGATGGGCGCGGATGCGCGCGAAGACGGCGTCGAACATGGCCTCGGTGAGGCGCTTGGTCTGGGTGTTGTAGCGGCTGCAATGGTAGGAATCCACCAAGATCCGGCCGTCCGCCAACGGGTGTTCCGCGCCGTGGGCGAAAGGCAGTTCGCGGGGGCGGCGGCCCAGGGCGCGCACCACCGCCTCGTGGGCGATGCGCCCCAGGGCGAGGATGGCGGCGCCCGGCGGCAGCACTGCCAATTCCGCGGCGAGATAGGAATTGCACGCCCGCACCTCGGCGCCGGTGGGCTTGTTCTGGGGCGGCAGACACTTCACGGCGTTGGTGATGGCGGCCTCCCGCAGCTCGAGGCCGTCGTCGGCATGGCGGGATTCCGGCCGGTTGCTGAAACCGAAACGGTGCAGGGTACGGTAGAGGATGAGGCCGGCGTGGTCGCCGGTGAACGGGCGCCCGCTGGCGTTGGCCCCATGCAGGCCCGGCGCCAACCCCACCACCAACAGGCGTGGCCGCGCGACGCCGAATGGGGGCACGGGGGCACAGTGGTAGTCGGGATGGCGGGCGCGCACGGCGTCCAGATGGGCGGCCAGGCGCGGACAACGCCGGCAGGCGGGGTCGAAAGTCATGGATGCTTGCATGGATGATCCTGGGACAACG
>WFVN01000224.1 GCA_015491615.1 Gammaproteobacteria bacterium | reverse complement strand
ATCCACAACAGGCCGTTGAGGCGCGCCTGATGGGGCAGGGCGAGGTTCACGCGCCCACCTCCTTGTCGGTGGCCACGGCCACTTCGTCGGCACCGGCGAGGCGGCACTGGTCCACCACCTCCACCAGTTTGCCGGCGGGCACTTTCGCGTCGGCCACCACCAGCACGGTCTTGTCGGAGAGGGCGGCGAGGCGGTCGCGCAGGCGCGACTGGATCATCCAGGTGCGCACCGGCTGGCCGTCCAGGAAGGCCTCGCCGCGGGCATCCACGTACACCCGCACCGCCTTGGTGGAGCTGGGTTCGGCGCTGGCGGCGGAGGGCCGCTGGATGTCGATGTCCATGTCCTTGACGAAGGTGGAGCTCACCATGAAGAAGATGAGGAGGATGAACACCATGTCGATGAGGGGTGAGATGTCGATCTGTTGCGGCTGGTCGCCGCCGCGGTAGCGGTTGCGCATGGGGTTTTCCTCTCAGCGGGGGACCTGGCCGCTGCAGACCAGGTCGCGGATCTGGGCCAGTTCCCGTTGGATGCGGGCCGCGCGCCGGTCCAGGAGACGACCCATCACGAGGCCGGGGATGGCGACGGCGAGGCCCATCTGGGTGGTCACCAGGGCCTGGGCGATGCCCCCGGCGATGCCGCCGTCGCGGCTGAAGAGGGTCTGGCTGCCGAGGGAGTCGAAGGTCTCGATCATGCCCATCACCGTCCCCAGCAGGCCCAGCAGGGGGGCCGCCCCCACGAGGGTGAGGACGAGGCGCCGGTAGCGGGTGGTGAGGGCTTCCAGGTCGGCGAGGGCGTCCTCCAGGTGATGGCGCAGGTGCGGCGGGCGCAGGGCCGCCACCGCCAGGGCCCGCTGCGCGGCCCGGTCCACCAGCCCCCGGGGCGGTTTTGCCTCGCCGCGGGCGTAGCGCTCCAGGAGGGCGCGCACCGAGCGGCGCGAGCCGCGGCGCAGGACGGCGGCGCGGTAGCCGAGGGCGAACCACAGGGCCAGGGACACCGCCACCAGCGGCGGCATCACCGGCCCGCCGGATTCAAGAAGCCGCCAGGCGTCGTTCCACATGGCCGTTGCCCTTCGCTTGCAGCTTGAGGTCGTCGTAGAGGTTGGTGACGTGCAGGGCGGCCCGGTCCAGTTCGCGGCGGATGCCTTCCGCCCAGCCGGACAGGAGGCTGCCGACGACGAGCACGGGGATGGCGGCGACGAGGCCCAGCTCGGTGGTCACCAGGGCCTCAGAGATGCCGCCGGAGAGGAGCTTGGGGTCGCCGGTGCCGAACTCGGTGATGACGTCGAAGGTGGCGATCATGCCGGTGACCGTGCCCAGCAGCCCCAGGAGGGGGGAGACGGCGGCGATGACGAGGATGAAGCCGCCGAAACGGTCCAGGTCGGCGCTCTCGTGGAGGATGGCCTCGCTGATGATGTCGTCCTGGTGCTCGCGGTCACGGTCCAGATTGCGCAGGGCGGCGGCGAGGACCCGCCCGGCGGCGCTGCGGGAGCGCTCGCAGGCGGCCAGGGCGGCGGCCACCTCGCCCGCCCGTAGGTGTTCCGCGACCCTCTGGGCGAGGGCGCGGATGCGACCGCCGGCGCGCAGCAGGAGGGCGGCACGGGCAATGATGAGGAGGACGGCGAAGGCACCCAGGGCAACGATCACCCAGGCGATGACGCCGCCGGATTGGATCACGTCGATGGGTCCCTGGCTTTCCGCCTCCGGCGCCGCCTGCAGCTTGCGGTCGAGGAGGTAGAGGCCCAATTGGGCGGGCCATTGGCCGGCCGCCAGGGTGCGCGCGCTGCGTTCACCGGCGGCCTCCGGCCACAGGCGCCAGCGGCCTTCGCCGGCCGGCACCAGGGCGCCGGCGCCGTCCTTGGAGACGCCGTAGGCGGCGATGCCGCCCAGGTGGATGAGGGTCCCCTCGCTGCGCCGGCCGTCGGCGAGGAAGAAGGTCCCCGACTCGCGCCGCAGGCGCACCAGATCGGCCAACCAGGCGTCGGCGGCGGTGAACACGGCGGCCATGTCGCGGGCCGGGTCGTCGCCGGGGACAGGGGCGTGACCACTGGCGGCGAGGGTCTGGCGGGCCTGGTCGAGGACGGAACGCAACAGCTGACCCTGGTCGCGGGTATCCCCGAGGGTGCGCTCGGCCTCGGCCACCCGTTCCTGCAGGCGCTGGGCGCGGGCCTGGGCCGCCAGCCACTGTTTCTCCAGGCGGTCGACCTCCGCCTCCAGGGCCTTGCGTTCGTCTTCCGCCTCGCTCTGGAACCGGGCGAGACGCGCCTCCAGGGCGCGGCGCTGGGCGTCCAGGAAGGCGTATTCCTTCTCGTAGGCGAGGCGCAGGTCGGATGCCTGCCCAGCGGCGGGGGCGCCGGTCTGGGCCCAGGCGGGCAGGGCGAACAGGGCAAGCAATACGAGGGCGAGGCGGGCGGTCACCGGGTCACCTCCAGGGCGTTGGGCAGGGTGAAGAAGCCGGTGCGCACGCGCTTCTCCAGGGCGGAGAACAGCTCGGCCACCTGTTCGCGGTCACCGTCGTCGGTGAGAGGGCGGGTACGCCAGGCGTCGCCGTCGCGCACCAGGTGGCCCAACTCGCCCTCGGGGGTGCGGTAGTAGAGGGCCACCAGGCCCAGACGGGCCACGTCGGCGAGGACCTCGCCCCCGGCCACCGTCACCGGTTCCCGGTACAGTCCGCTCTCGCGCGCCAGGCGCGCCTCGTCCTCGATGAAGGCCCACAGGCGGGCGGCGGCCTGGGCACTGGTGATGGCGCCGGCGTCCAGGTTGCTTTCGATCTCGTCCAGCACTCCCAGGCGCTGCTTCACCTTGAAGGGCAGGCCGGCGCGCACGCGCGCCCGTTGCCGGGCGAGGGCCTCTTTCACCGCCGGTGCCAGGGTTCGGTCCTCGGCCCGGTCCCGTTCGATCTGACGGCGCAGGGCGGTGAGGTTCTGTTCCAGTTCCTCGGCCTGGAGGCGGGCGCGGCGCAGGTTGGCCTCGGCCTCGGCGCGCTGCTGGGCGAGGGCGGAGAGGCGCGACTTGCGCTCCGTCTCCAGGGCATCGAGGCGGTCCTGCAGACCTTCCACGCGGTCACGCAGGGTCATCAGTTCGCGCGCCAGGTGTTCCAGGTCGTCGTCGGCCTGGACCGGGGCGGCCAGGGCGAGGAGGAGGCCCCAGGGGATGAGGGCCCGTCGCCAGTGTCGTCTCTTCATTGCGGACTCCCGATGGCGGGTTTTTTCCAAGGGAGTCGGAGCTTAGGGCGACGCGGTTACCCGCTGGTGACAGGATGGTTACGGAACGATGACAGGCGCCTCAGGCGCGGCGCAGGAGGTCCAGGAGGGC
>WFVN01000223.1 GCA_015491615.1 Gammaproteobacteria bacterium | reverse complement strand
GTGATGGTGCCGGAGATCATTACCGGCAACCGCTCGCCCCGTTCCTCGAAGAAGCGCTCCACGGCGAACACCGCCGCCTTGGCGTTCAGGGTGTCGAAGATGGTCTCGATGAGGATCAGGTCGGCGCCGCCGTCCACCAGGCCGCGCAGGGCGGTGTCGTAGGCGGCCACCAAATCGTCGAAGGTGACGTTGCGGTAGCCGGGGTTGTTGACGTCCGGGGAGATGGAGGCGGTGCGGTTGGTGGGGCCGAGGACACCGGCCACGAAACGGGGGCGCTCGGGGGTGGCGAAGCGCTCGCAGGCGGCGCGGGCCAGGCGCGCGGAGGCGAGGTTGATTTCGTAGGCCAGCTCCTCCATGCGGTAGTCGGCCAGGGAGATGGCGTTGGCGTTGAAGGTGTTGGTCTCGACGATGTCGGCGCCGGCGTCCAGGTAGGCCTCGTGGATGCCTTGGATGATGTGCGGCTGGGTGAGGGAGAGGAGGTCGTTGTTGCCCTTCAGCTCGCCGGGGTGGTCAGCGAAGCGTTCGCCGCGGTAATGGGCCTCGTCGAGCTGGTGGGCCTGGATCATGGTGCCCATGGCCCCGTCCAGGATGAGGATGCGTTCCTCCAACAGGGTCTCGATGGCATGCGCCATCAGCACTGCTCCCAGGGCAGGCCCTCGAAGCGCCAGCCGGCCACCGAGGAACGGTGGTGGTGTTCGTCCAGGGGGCCCTCGAAGCCGTGTTCCACGTTGTATACCTCGGGGATGCCGTCGGCCACTAGGCGCTGTGCCGCCTCGAGGGAACGCTTGCCGCTGCGGCAAATGAGGATCACCGGCGTGCAGCCCCCTTCCTCGCAGGAGACACCCCCGAGGAGGACTTGGCGCACGTGGGTGGTGAAGTGGGGGTCCTCCCGCCAGTCGGGCTCGTCGATCCAGGGGATGTTGATGGCGCCTACCGGGTGGCCCACGAACAGGAATTCCATGGAGGAGCGCACGTCGATGAGTACCGCATTGGGGTTCTCCTGCATGAGCCGGCTGGCCTCGCGCGGTGAAAGGGTTTTGACTTCACTCATGTTTTATCCCAATCTAATTTGCTTTTTCCCGGTGGTTTTTCGGCCTTTCGGGGCCGCCGAGGGAACCCGGCATTATAGATTCTCCACCGTATTCCTGCGAGCTCCCGCCATGAGCGAAATCCTGCGACCGCCCAAATCCCTGTTGCGCGCCACTGGTCGCGCCATCGCCGATTTTTCCATGATCCACCACGGCGACCGGCTCCTGCTGGGGCTTTCCGGGGGCAAGGATTCCCTTTCTCTCCTGCATTTGTTGCGCCATTTCCAGCGCCACGCCCCCATCGAGTTCCACTTGGGTGCGGTGACCGTGGATCCGCAGATCGAGGGCTTCGACCCCTCCGGCCTCAAGCCCTATCTGGCCGAACTGGAGGTGCCGTATTTCTACGAGACCCACCCCCTGGCGGCGCTCGCCGCCGAGCACATGGTGCGCGATTCGTTCTGCGCCTTCTGCTCGCGCATGAAACGGGGGATCATGTACCGGGTAGCACGTGAGCATGGCTACAACGTACTGGTGTTGGGCCAGCACCTGGACGACTTGGCGGAGAGTTTCCTCATGTCCGCTTTTCGCGGCGGGCGCCTGAAGACCATGAAGGCCCACTACCTCATCGACGCCGGCGATCTACGGGTGATCCGCCCGCTGGTCTATGCGCGCGAGCGCCAGACCGCCGCCTTCGCCCGCGAGGCGGGGTTGCCGGTGGTGCCCGACTCCTGCCCCGCCTGCTTCTCCATGCCTACCGAGCGTGAGCACAGCAAGGCCCTCCTGGCGGCGGAGGAGAAGCGCAATCCGGGCCTGTTCAAAAACCTCTCGTCGGCCATCCGGCCGCTCATGGAGGAGGGCCTGGAGGCGGCCCTGACCGCCTGTCCGCGAACGGATGGCCGGCGCGCTCGCGCGTAGTTTCCGGCGCGCCGTTCGCGCCCCTGTTCTGCGCCTAGCCCTTGGGTTCGCCGCGGGCCTGTCCCTGCCCCGCGCCCATGCCCTGGGGGCGGTCCTGGGGCGGCAGTTGTACCGGCGTCCCAACGACCTCCGGCGGGTGGCGGAGGTGAACCTGCGCCTGGCCTACCCGTGTTGGGAGGCGGCCCGGCGGGAGGCTCTCCTGCGGGAGGTACTGGAGGAGACTGGCAAGGCGATGCTGGAACTTGGGGGGTTGTGGAGCTGGGAGCGAGAGCGCTGCCTGGCCCTGGTGCGGGAGGTGGTCGGCCTGGAGCGTCTGCAGGCGGCGCGTGCCCGGGGGCGGGGGGTGGTGGCCGTCTCCCCCCACATCGGCGCTTGGGAGATGGCGGGCCTGTTCCTTTCCGCCCACGTTCCCTTCACCGCCCTCTACCGGCCGCCGCGCATCCATCGGTTGGACGCCCGCGTGCGTGCCGCCCGGGAGCGCTTCGGGGCACGCCTGGTGCCCACCGACGCCGGTGGTGTGCGCGCCCTCTACCAGGCTCTACGGGCGGGGGAGGTGGTGGGTATCCTCCCGGACCAGGACCCGGGGACGCAGGGGGCGGTGTTCGCCCCCTTCTTCGGACGCCCCGCCGCCACCATGACCTTGCTTCCGCGCCTGCTGGCCAAGAGCGGCGCCGTGCCCCTGCTCACCTACGTCTTGCGCCTGCCCGCCGGGGCCGGCTACCGCATGGTCATCGAGCCTCTGCCGCCGGCGGTGGCCGATGCCGACCCCGTCACCGCCGCCGGCACCTTGAATGCCGCCTTGGAAGACCTGATCCGCCGCCATCCGGCTCAGTACCAGTGGGGGTACCGGCGCTGGCGCACGCGCCCGCCCGGTGAGCCTGCCCTCTACTGACCATCGTCCAGCACCCCTTCGGGGAGATGGGGAACGAACAAGCGGATGAACTCGCGCATGTAGCCACGCAGGTAACGCCCACGCCGATAGCCCAGGTGGGTGGTGCTGTCCGGGAACAGGTGTGACAGGTCGCGGGCCGCCAGGTCGCGGTCGTTTTCCGGGTCGTAGGCCATTTTGGCGAGGATCCCCACCCCCAGCCCGAGAGCGACGTAGTGTTTGAGGACATCCGAATCCAGCGCCGTCAGGACCACCTCCGGGTATAGGCCCGCCTGGGCGAAGGCCTGTTCCACCACTGATCGTCCGGCGAAGGCGAAATCGTAGGTGATGAGGGAATGGTCGGCGATCGCTTCCAAAGTCAGCGGGTGTACCTCCAGAAGGGGATGGCCGTGGGGCGCCACCAGACAACGGTTCCAGCGATAGCAAGGGAGCATGGAGAGCCCGGGGGCGTGGGGAATGGCCTCCGTGGCGATGGCGAAATCGGCTTCCCCTTCCTGCACCCAGCGACACAGATCGGTGGGCGCCCCCTGACGGATGCGCAACTTGACCTTGGGATAGCGGGTACGGAAGGCACGGATGGTCTCCGGTAGCGCGTAACGGGCTTGGGTGTGGGTGGTGGCGATAACCAGGGTGCCCTCGTCCTCGGCACGGAAATCCGCGCCTACGCGGCGGATGTCCTCCACCTCCTCCAGTACCCGGCGCGCCAGTTCCAGCACCCGTACCCCGGGTTCGGTGAGACCGGTGAGGCGTTTGCCGTTGCGTTCGAAAATGCGCACCCCCAGCTCCGTTTCCAGTTGCCGCACCTGGGCGCTCACCGCCGGCTGAGTGGTGTGCAAGGCTTCGGCGGCACGAGAAGCGTTGAAGTCGTGGCGGACGATTTCGTGGATGCAGCGCAGTTGCTTGATGTTCATATAAAAAAACCAGAATTAAAAATAAAAAAACTTCTCTTCCAATTATAACCGGATCGCTCTAGTCTGACGTCAAGTTTTCGCCGGAGCGCGAACGTATGGATTGGGCATTGACCCTGAGCGGTTTCGTGGTGGGGGTGTTGGTGGGGCTGACCGGAGTCGGCGGCGGCGCCTTGATGACCCCCGTGTTGGTGGTGGGATTCGGCATCCCGCCCCTGGTGGCGGTGGGCACCGACTTGGTGTTCGCCGCCGCTACCAAGTCCCTGGGCGTCCTGGCGCATGCGCGCCGGGCGGCGGTGGACTGGCGTCTCGTGGGGCTCATGGCCCTGGGCAGCCTCCCCGCGTCCCTCGCCACGATTCGTTTCCTGCACGAGGGCAGCGCCCGCGGCCTGGACATCGGCCCGTGGGTGGAGAGTGCTCTCGGCGCGGCGTTGGTTCTTACCGCGATCGCCCTTTTGTGGCGACGTCCCGGCCCGCCGCCGGACGCATCGTCGGTGCCGAGCAGACCGGGGTTGACAGTGGTTGCCGGGGCCCTGTTGGGCTTTCTAGTCACCCTCACGTCGGTGGGGGCCGGGGCCCTGGGCGTGGTTCTTCTCAGTCTCCTCCATCCGCGCCTTTCCACGACCCGCGTGGTGGGCACCGATCTGGCCCATGCCGTGCCCCTGGCGGCCCTGGCAGGAGCAGGGCACTGGCAATTGGGGAATGTGGACGGCGCCCTCCTCGCCGTCCTGCTCTTGGGGTCCCTGCCCGGCATTTGGTTGGGGGCACGTCTCGCCCACGGCTTGTCCGAACGCTTCATGCGGCCGTTGCTCGCCATCGTGCTCACCGCCATCGGTATCAAACTCATCGCCTGATTCGGAGGTGTTCCCATGTCCATAGACCATCTGCCCGACCTGGCCGATCCCGAAGAGATCCGGCGTTTCCGAACGGCCCTGGCGGACTTTCGGGCCGGGCGCCTGGACGAGGATCGTTTCACCGCCATCCGTCTCCAGCACGGGGTGTACGGCCAGCGCCAGGAAGGCGTTTTCATGGTGCGTGTGAAGATTCCCGGGGGGCGCCTTTCCGCTCCTCGTTTTCGCGCCCTCGCCCATGTCCTGCGGCACGAGTCTCAGGTCAACGTCGCCAGTATCACCACCCGCCAAGACGTCCAGCTCCACTTCGTGCCTCTGGAGCGAGTGCCGGTGGTGATGGAAAGTCTGGCGAAAGTCGGACTCACCACTCGCGAGGCGTGCGGCAACACGGTGCGCAACTTCACCGCTTGCCCCTTGGCTGGGGTCTGCCCGCACCAGCATACCGACGTGCAGATCCATCTGACCGAGGCGGCACGCCATTTCCTGCGCCACCCTCTTACCCAGCATCTGCCGCGCAAGGTGAAGATCAGTTTCTCCGCCTGCGAGGGGGACTGCGCCCAGGCACGCATGCACGACATCGGCGTGGTAGCGACGCGACGCAACGACGGTGAGGTCGGTTTTCGCGTCTTCGCCGGCGGTGGTCTGGGGCACAAGCCGCACGAGGCGATCGAAGTAGAGGGGTTCATCCCCGAGGCGCGCCTGCTGCCGGTACTGGAGGCCCTCATCGCCCTCCACCACCGTCATTCCGACCGTACCAAACGCGCTCGTTCGCGCATGAAGTTCTTGGTGTCGCGTTTCGGTCCCAAGGATTTCCGCGCCCGCTACCGGAAGGAGCTGGAGCGCCTGCTACCTGCTTACACGGAAGACACCGCGGTCCGGGCCTCCTGGCGACAAGGGGCATCCGATCCGGGCGACTTCCGTCGTGCCCCGCGCCGTCCCCTGCGCCAGGCCGATGGCGAGCACTGGATCTTTCCCATCGCCCTGCCCCTGGGGGATGTCGACGCCGATGCCCTGGATGGGCTGGCCGAGCTCATGGATCGGCACGGTCTGCGCGAAGCACGCACCACCCAGGATCAGAATCTGCTGCTCCTAGGGATACCCGAGGAGAGGCGCGAGGCCGTCGCCCGAGAATTACTGGAACTGGGTCTGCACGCCCCCCGCCCCGGCGACGACGTGGTCGCCTGCCCGGGCACCTGGACCTGCCGTTTGGGCATCACCGACGCGCGCGCCGTCTCCCGCGTCCTCAATGGTGGCGACGACGACCTGCGCATCCGCGTCAGCGGCTGCCACAACGGTTGTGCCCAGCCGCACGTGGGCGACATCGGCCTGCACGGGGAGGGTCGGCGCCTGCATGGTCGTCTCGTACCCCATTACCGCATCCATCTGGGGGGGGACGGACGCGCTTCGGGTCTTGGATTCGCCGTCCGCGGCCCCGAAGTGCCGGCGGCCCGCATCGACCAGGCCGTGGCGCGCCTGCGCAGCGCCTACCGGGAACGCGGCCATGCCCAAGAACCCTTCGCCGAGTGGGTGCGGCGCGAAGGTGAGGCCTACTTCCGCGACCTGTTGGCCGACCTGGCGCAAGTGGGCCCCGAAGATCTGGACCAGGTCCTGCGTGACCACGGGGCCCAGGAGGCATTCCGTGTCCTGCAACTGGGGGGCGGGGAGTGTGCCGGCATCGCCCAGGAGACGGTCGCTGCCGCCTTCGCCGAAGCCCGCTTCGAGCAAGGCTATCGGGATACCTTCCGGCGCAAGGGCGAGGCCGGTCCGGTGCGCGACGGGACCCTCGCCGTTCTGCGCCTGGGGGCCCAGGGGCTCCTTGCTGCTCTGGGCGAGCGGGCCGCAGACGACGCGGATCCCAAGGCGCTGGCCGAGTACCTGCAGGCCCACGCCCCCACCCAGGCCCTTGGCGCCGAACTCCAAGGCTTGGCCGAAGCTCTCGTCAACGCCGGTGACGACTGGTCGCGCCTGGATTCCCAAGTGGCGGCCGCCGACGCTTGGCTCACCCGCGCCCAAGCCCAGGCCCAGCGCATCGACCGGCAACTGCACCTGGACGCCGTCGCCGCTCTCGCTGGCGAGAGTGGCGACGAACCCGTGGAAGACCTCAGCGGCGAGACCTGCCCCATGCACTTCGTCAAGGCGCGCATGGCCCTGCGCCGCCTCGCCCCCGGTGAGCGCATGGGTCTGCGCCTGGCCGACGACGAGGCCGTGCGCGTGGTGGGGCAGAGTCTCGCCTCCCTGGGCTACCGCCCGGAAGACACCAGTGAAGAAGACGGCCATCCCATTCTCTGGGTGCGCCGTCCCCTGGAGACCGAAACCAGCGCGAAGGAGGCATGACCATGAGTGAACTGGATACCCGTATACGCCAGACCGGGGCCTGGCTGGAGGCGATCGCCGCCGAGCACGCCCCGGCTCTGTTCACTACCAGCTTCGGGGCCGAGGACATGGTCCTCCTCGACCTCATCGAACGCTCAGGTCTCGGCAACGACACCGCCATCCGCGTCGCCACCCTGGACACCGGCCGCCTGCCTGCGGAGACTTACGAACTCATGCAACGGGTGCGCGAACGTTACCGCACCCGCATCAAGGTGTACTACCCGGACGCCGCCCAAGTGGCCGCCTACGTGGAAGCGCACGGCCCCAACGGCTTCTACGAATCGCTGGAGGCGCGCAAGGCCTGCTGCCAGGTACGCAAGATCGAACCCTTAAAGCGCGCCCTCGCTGGCCACCGTGCCTGGATCACCGGCCTGCGCCGCGACCAGGCGGTGACCCGCGCCGAACTCCCCTACCGGCAATACGACCCCGCCTTCGGCGTGGAAAAGTTCAACCCCCTGCTGGACTGGAGCCTGGATGACGTGTGGGCCTACATCCGCACCCACGGTGTCCCCTACAACGCCCTCCACGACCGCAACTACCCCAGCATCGGTTGTGCTCCCTGCACGCGCGCCATCACCCCCGGGGAAGACATCCGCGCCGGGCGTTGGTGGTGGGAAAATCCCGAAACCAAGGAATGCGGTCTGCACCGCAAGGCTGGTTGATGGCGGCGGACAGGATGACCGCCGGGCCAAGGATGGTGCCAAGGAAGGCGATAAAAAAGCAAAGGCGCCATCCGGCGCCTTTTTCTTGGTAGTGGCTGGGGGACTAGGATTCGAACCTAGATTGACGGAGTCAGAGTCCGCTGTCCTGCCGTTAGACGATCCCCCAAGAAAAACTCAACGCTTGGAGTACTGGGGCGCGCGTCGTGCCTTGTGCAGGCCGACCTTCTTGCGTTCCACCTCGCGTGCGTCGCGGGTGACAAAGCCGGCCTGGCGCAAGGGGCGCTTGAGGGCCTCGTCGTAGGCGATGAGGGCGCGGGTGATACCGTGACGGATGGCGCCCGCTTGGCCGCTGATACCGCCGCCGCGTACGGTCACGTTGATGTCGAAGCGGTCGCCGGCCTCCACCAGCTCCAGGGGTTGGCGCACCACCATGCGGGCGGTCTCGCGCCCGAAGTACTGGTCCAGGGGGCGGCCGTTGACGGTGATGTTGCCGCTGCCGCGTTTCAGGAAGACGCGCGCGGTGGAACTCTTGCGACGCCCGGTACCGTAGTAGTACTGCTCTGCCATTGCCTTGTGTCCTAGATGTCCAGAGTCTTGGGTTGCTGCGCCGCGTGGCGGTGTTCGCTGCCGGCGTAGACCTTGAGCTTGCGAAACATGGCGCGGCCCAAGGGGTTCTTGGGCAGCATGCCCTTCACCGCCTGCTGGATGACCCGCTCCGGACGCTCCTGGATGAGCTTCTCGAAGTGGGTGCTCTTGAGGCCGCCGGGATAGCCGGTGTGGCGGTGATATACCTTGTCCTGCGCCTTGCGCCCGGTCACCCGCACCTTCTCGGCGTTGATGACGATGATGTAGTCGCCGGTGTCTACGTGGGGCGTGTATTCGGGCTTGTGCTTGCCCCGCAGGCGGCGGGCCACCTCGGAGGCCAGGCGACCGAGGGTCTTGCCGCTGGCGTCGACCACGTACCAGTCACGCTGCACGGAGTCGGGTTTTGCGCTGTAGGTTTTCATGGATTCTGCGTTCCTGAGCCGGGCTGCTTCGGAAAAGGCGGTAAATCCTACTGATCGCCCCATTGGCTGTCAACAGCAAAAAGAAGGCCGGACGGGGCCGGCCTGGGAATCCACCTCTAGGGAGAGTGGGGGGTAAGACCCATCGTCATGACGGGAAGCGAATTCTAATTTTAGAAAACCATGAATTTCAAATCCGCTCTGTCGACGCGTTATCCTCCCCCCATGGAAGAGACGGCATCCGAGTTACGGGAAGCCTTGTCCGCCGAGGCGGACAAGTGTGTGTTGTGCGGCTTGTGCTCCCAGGCGTGCCCTACCTACGGCCTGTATAAGGAGGAGGGGGAGTCGCCGCGCGGGCGGATCGTCCTCATGCAGGCCTGGGTGCAAGGGCGGGCGGCGGCGGAGGGGCGCTGGCGTACCCATCTGGATCATTGCCTGGGATGTCGGGCCTGCGAGGCCCGTTGCCCTTCCGGGGTGGCCTATGGCGCCCTGCTGGACGGCGTGCGTGCCCTTTTGGGGCCGCCGCCGCCCACGACCGTGGACCGCCTCGCCGGCGGTATCGCTCGTTGGCGGCCTGTGGCTCCTCTCCTGCGGGCCGCCCAGCGCCTGCATC
>WFVN01000222.1 GCA_015491615.1 Gammaproteobacteria bacterium | reverse complement strand
CCCATGGAAAGCGACGTTCGACGACTCATGCAAGCACTGGGTGAACGCGCCCGCGCCGCCGCGCGCACCCTCGCCGCCCTCCCCACCGCCGCCAAGGACGCCGCCCTGGCCGCCATCGCCGACGCCTTGGAGGCGGACACCGACGCCATCCTCACCGCCAACGCCCGCGACCTGGAACGGGGCCGCGAGGCGGGCCTGGATGCCGCCCTCCTGGACCGTCTGGCCCTGAACCCCGAACGGGTGGCGCAGATGATCGAAGGCGTGCGCCAGATCGAGGCCCTGCCCGACCCCGTGGGCGAGATCCGCGACCTGCGCTACCGCCCCTCCGGCATCCAGGTGGGCAAGATGCGCGTCCCCCTGGGGGTGGTGGGCATCATCTACGAGTCGCGCCCCAACGTCACCGTGGACGCCGCCGTACTGTGCCTCAAATCGGGCAACGCCGCCATCCTGCGCGGCGGCTCCGAGGCTCTGGAATCCAACCGCGCCATCGGCGCCGCCATCGAACAGGGCCTGGTGAACGCCGGCCTCGACCGCCACCTGGTGCAGGTGGTGCCCACCGCCGACCGCGCCGCGGTGGGCGAGCTGCTGGCCATGGACCGCTACGTGGACGTAATCATCCCGCGCGGTGGCAAGCGCCTCATCGAACGCGTCTCCCGGGAGGCGCGCATGCCGGTCATCAAGCACCTGGACGGCGTCTGCCACGTGTACATCGACGGCGCCGCCGACGAGACCCAGGCCATCGCCATCGCCGACAACGCCAAGACCCACCGCTACGGCGTCTGCAACGCCATGGAGACCCTCCTCGTGGACGCGGCCATCGCCCCGCGCATCCTCCCGCCCCTGGCCGCCCTCTACCGCGACAAGGGCGTAGAGCTGCGCGGCTGCCCGCGCACCCTGGAGATCGTCGGCGACCTGGCCGTGCCCGCCAGCGACGAGGACTGGAACACCGAATACCTGGCCCCCATCCTCGCCGTGCGCGTGGTGGACGGCCTCGACGGGGCCATCGACCACATCGCCCGCCACGGCTCCGGCCACACCGACGCCATCGTCACCCGCGACTACACGCGCGCGCGACGCTTCCTCACCGAGGTGGACTCCAGCTCGGTGATGGTCAACGCCTCCACCCGCTTCTCCGACGGCTTCGAATACGGCCTCGGGGCGGAGATCGGCATCAGCACCGACAAGTTCCACGTGCGCGGCCCGGTGGGCCTGGAAGGCCTCACCTCGGAGAAATGGATCGTCCTGGGCGACGGGCACATCCGCCGGTGAGGCCGGCTTGAGCGCCATCGGCGTCTTCGGCGGCACCTTCGATCCGGTCCACCTGGGCCACCTGCGGGTGGCCTGGGAATGCATGGAACAGGCCGGACTCCAGCGGGTGCACATGATCCCCGCCGCCACCCCGCCCCACCGGCGAGAACCGGTGGCCGACGGGGTTACCCGCGCCGCCCTCCTGCGCGCCGCCCTGGCTGGCCAGGACCGCCTCGTCCTGGACGAACGGGAACTGCGCCGCGGCGGCGTCTCCTACATGGTGGACACCCTCCTGGACCTGCGCGCCGAACTTCCCCGCGCCCCCCTCTGTCTTATCCTCGGAACGGACGCCTTCCTGGGACTGGAGCGCTGGCACCAGTGGGAGCGCATCCCCGAGCTGGCCCACCTCGTCGTCGCCCACCGGCCCGGCTGGACCCTGAACGGGGCGTCGCGCCTGGCGCAGCTCCTCGACGAACGCCGCGCGCCGGGGCCCGAGGCCCTGCACGACGCCCCCGCCGGACGCATCCTCACCCTCGAGGTGACCCAGCTGGACATCTCCGCCTCCCGCATCCGCCGACTCATCCGCCAGGGGCGCGAACCCCGCTACCTCATCCCGGAGCGTGTATGGAACCTCATCGAACGACACGGCCTCTACGGCCATCGGAAAACCGCATGACCCTGAGCAGCGAACGACTCCTCGAACTGGTCCTCGAAGCCCTGGACGACCTCAAGGCCCGCGACGTGGTGAGCCTGGACGTGCGCGGCCAGTCGGACGTCACCGACGCCATCGTCGTCGCCAGCGGCGCCTCCAACCGCCAGGTGAAGGCCCTCGCCGACCACGTGGTCGAACGGGCCAAGGCGCACGGCGTGCGCCCCCTCGGCTCGGAGGGGGAGCAGGCCGCCGAATGGATCCTGGTGGACCTGGGCGACGTGGTGGTGCACATCATGCAGCCGGCAGTACGCCAGTTCTACCAACTGGAGCGCCTGTGGGGCGGGGAAACCCCCGGCCTCGGCCAGGCCGGACATTGACTGACCTCCCGTGCGCATCCGTCTGGTGGCGGTGGGCCGGCGCATGCCCCCCTGGGTGGACGAAGGGGTGCGGGAATACGCCCGCCGCCTGCGCCAGGGCTGTACCCTGGAGGTGGTGGCGGTGGACGCGGTGACGCGTCACAAGAACACCGACCCGGCGCGCGCCATGGCCGAGGAGGGCCGACGCCTGCTGCGCGCCGCGGGATCGGCCCACCGCGTCGCCCTGGACGGGCGCGGCCACCCCTGGCGCACCGAGGACCTGGCCGCGCGTCTGGAGCACTGGTCCCGGCACGGGGGCGAGGTGGCCCTGCTGGTGGGCGGCGCCGACGGCCTCGACCCGCACACCCTGGCCCAGTGCCCGGAACGCTGGTCCCTGGGCCCCCTCACCCTGCCCCACCCCCTGGTG
>WFVN01000221.1 GCA_015491615.1 Gammaproteobacteria bacterium | reverse complement strand
CCCGTTCCCCTTCGAGGGCAGCAAGCGCATGGCCATCGCCGAGGAGGGCATCAAGAGCCTGGCCCAGCAGGTGGACTCCCTCATCACCATCCCCAACGAGAAGCTGCTGTCGGTGCTGGGCAAGCACATCACCCTGCTGGACGCCTTCAAGGAAGCCAACAACGTCCTCTTGAACGCCGTCCAGGGCATCGCCGAACTCATCACCCGCCCCGGCCTCATCAACGTGGACTTTGCCGACGTGCGCACGGTGATGGCGGAAATGGGCATGGCGATGATGGGCTCCGGCGTCGCCAAGGGCGAGGACCGCGCCCGCGCCGCCGCCGAGATGGCCGTCGCCAGCCCGTTGCTGGACAACATCAACCTGTCCGGCGCGCGCGGCATCCTCGTCAACATCACCGCCGGCCTGGATCTCTCCATCGGCGAATTCGAGGCGGTCGGCTCCATCATCAAGGAGTTCGCCTCCGAGAACGCCACCGTGGTGGTGGGCACGGTCATCGACCCGGAGATGAGCGAGGACCTGCGGGTGACGGTGGTGGCCACCGGCATCGGCAACACCGTAGAGGTGGAGCGCCCCGAACCGGTGAAAGTAGTCAAGGATCGCAGCGGCCAGGTCGATTACGACGCCTTGGAGCGACCGGCGGTGGTGCGTCGCAAAGCGGTCAACGAAGGCAGCCGTGCCCCGCGCCCGAGCGAGGAAGACATGGAATACCTGGACATCCCCGCCTTCCTGCGTCGCCAGGCGGATTGAGCGGCGTCGGCGTCAAAATTTGATCGCCGTCACGCCCCGGAAGTCGTGGCGGGGCTACGCTGTGGTAGGAACGAGGCGATGTGGTACCATGCCTCACAACCGGTTCAGGGCCGGAAAAACGGTGTCGCGCGGGAGAAAGAAAGAGAAATGAAACAAAGAACGCTGAAAAACTGCATTCGCGCCACCGGCGTGGGGCTCCATTCGGGGGAAAAGGTCTATCTCACCCTCCGACCGGCGCCGCCGGACACGGGTATCGTCTTCCGTCGTGTGGATCTCCCTGATCCGGTGGAGATCGAAGCGTGCGCGGAATACGTGGGAGACACCCGCCTCTCCACCACCCTCATCAAGGACGGCGTGCGGGTGGACACGGTGGAACACCTTCTGTCCGCTTTCGCCGGCCTCGGCATCGACAACGCCTACGTGGACCTCAGCGCACCCGAAGTCCCCATCATGGACGGCAGCGCCGCGCCCTTCGTGTTCCTCATCCAATCGGCGGGGATCGCCGAGCAGAACGCCCCCAAACGATTCATCCGCATCCTACGCACCGTGCAGGTGGAAGACGGGGACAAATGGGCCCGCTTCGAGCCCTACGAGGGTTTCAAAGTCTGTTTTTCCATCGACTTCGACCACCCGGTGTTCCGCAGCCGTGACCAGCACACCGAGATCGATTTCTCCACCACCTCCTTCGTCAAGGAAGTGAGCCGCGCACGCACCTTCGGCTTCATGCGCGACATCGAATACCTGCGCAACAACAATCTCGCCCTGGGCGGGAGCTTCGACAACGCCATCGTAGTGGACGATTACCGCATCCTCAACGACGGCGGGTTGCGCTACGAGGACGAGTTCGTCAAACACAAGGTGCTCGATGCCATCGGCGACCTGTACCTGTTGGGTCACAGTCTGTTGGGGCAATTCGTCGGCCACAAGTCCGGCCATGCCCTCAACAACCGTCTCCTGCGTACTCTCCTGGCGCAGGAAGATGCGTGGGAAGAAGTGACCTTCGGCGAAGAGGAGTCCAGTCCCATCGCCTTCATCCAGCCGGTGTCATTGCTCGCCGGTTGAGGCCCGCCGTGCCAGACGTCGCAGGGCCCGACCCAGGGCCTCGTCGGAGATTGCCCCGGCGCTTTCCCGGAGCAGGCGGGCGTTGTCCGGCGAAAGGCGCGGGGCGGGACGGGTCTTCCGCGGAGCGGACGGCCGGGAGGAGGGACGGACCCGTACCTTCAGGCGTCCCCCGCCTTCCCCGAGAAGGGTCTTGGCCAACTGGTCCGAAAGGAAACGCAATTGGGTGGCCCAGGCGGCAGAGTCCACATAAACTATAATGGTTCTGCCGCGCGCGTTGGCGACGTGGCAGTGCTCCGCCAAGGGGGAGGGCAACAGATCACGCAGACGGCGCTGCAATTGCATCAGCGCCTCGCTATGTCGGGCGATCCGTTCCATGACGCCGGATCCACCGGCGACGATGGAACCGAAAGATCGGGGAGCACGGCGGTCGGGCATCGTCAAGCTCAAGGAAGGACAGCCGATAATAATAGCAAAGAGAAGGAGTCGCCATGAGCATACTCGTCGTCACCAAACGGCCCGGCTCGGTCAACAAATACCACCTCAATCGCTGGCATCTCGGCCTCGCTGGCGTCGTGGCATTGGCCTTGGCGGGGATGCTGGTGTACGGCGGTATCCGTTATGGCCAGTCCATCGCCGAGCCGGACGTGCTCATCGTCCAGTTACGCAAGGAATTGCAGGCCCAACAGGCGGAACTGGAGCAGGTACGGCACAACGCCGAGAAGAACATGAACGCCCTGGCCATGCGATTGGGCGAGTTGAAGTCCCACATCATCCGCCTAGACGCCCTGGGCGAGCGCCTCATCGACATGGCCGACCTGGACAAGGGCGAATTCGATTTCCGCAATCCGCCGGCGCAGGGGGGGCCCGAGGTCCGGCGCCCCGGTGAGGGGCGGAGTCTATCGGTGGACGACTTCGTGCGTGAGATGGACGAGCTTTCGCGCCAGATCGAAAGCCGCTCTCTGCAGCTCGACGTCCTCGAATCCCTTCTCATGAGCCGCAACCTCCAGGACGAGGTCTTCCCCGCCGGACGACCGGTGAAGCGCGGCTGGATCTCCTCCTACTTCGGTTACCGCACCGACCCCTTCAACGGTCGCATCGCCCACCACGACGGCATCGACATCGCCGGCAAGGAGGGCAGCGAGGTGATCGCCGTGGCCTCGGGGGTGGTCACCTGGGCCGGTCGCCGTTACGGCTACGGCAACCTGGTGGAGATCAACCACGGCAACGGCTATGTCACTCGCTACGGCCACAACAAGAAGATCCTGGTCAAGGTGGGTGACACGGTGAAGAAGGGCCAGACCATCGCCATGATGGGTTCCACCGGGCGCTCCACCGGGCCCCACGTGCACTTCGAGGTGCACAAGAACGGTCGCGTGGTGGATCCCATCCGTTACGTGCGTGCCTCCCGCTGACCGGAACCCCACCCTTCCGGCACGATCCAAGCAAGACGAAGACCCCCGGGCGTCGTTTGGTGCGTCCCGGGGGTGTGTCTATAATGGCCCCCTTGCGAGCGTTCATTCCCGCGCCTGGGGCCCCCACAATCCACTCCGGTAACCGTAGGTTTCATGGTCAGCAAACTCCTCAAAAAGGTCTTCGGCAGTCGTAACGACAGAGAACTCAAGCGCATGGGGCGGGTGGTGCAGAGAATCAACGCCCTCGAGCCCCAGATCGGCGCCCTCGGCGACGCCGAATTGCGTGCCAAGACGGACGAATTCCGCCAGCGGCTGCAAGACGGGCAAACTCTGGACGACCTGTTGCCCGAAGCCTTCGCGGTGGTGCGCGAGGCCGGCAAGCGGGTGCTGGGGATGCGCCACTTCGACGTGCAGCTCATCGGCGGCATCGTCCTCCACGAAGGACGCATCGCCGAGATGCGCACCGGCGAGGGCAAGACCCTGGTGGCGACCCTGGCCGCTTACCTCAACGCCTTGCCGGGCAAGGGCGTGCACGTGGTCACGGTGAACGATTATCTGGCCCGCCGCGACGCCCAGTGGATGGGCAAGCTATATGAATTCCTGGGACTGTCCACCGGCGTCGTCGTTTCCGGGCAGAGCACCGAGGAGAAGCGCGCCGCCTATGCCGCCGACATCACTTACGGTACCAACAACGAGTTTGGTTTCGACTACCTACGCGACAACATGGCCTTCTCGCCCCAGGAGCGGGTGCAGCGGGGTCTCCACTACGCCATCGTCGACGAAGTGGACTCCATCCTCATCGACGAGGCCCGTACTCCCCTCATCATCTCTGGACCGGCGGAGGACAACGCCGAGCTGTACGTGAAAATGAACCAGGTGATTCCCCGACTCAGCAAGCAGGAAGAGGAAGAGGGGCCGGGCGACTACTACGTGGACGAAAAGGCCCGGCAAGTATTCCTCACCGAAGAGGGGCACGAGAAGGTCGAGCGCATTCTCGCCGAGATGGGCCTCATCAAAGAGGGTGAATCCCTCTACGACGCCGCTCACATCGGCCTCATGCACCACCTCAACGCCGCCCTGCGCGCCCACGCGCTGTTCAAGCGCAACGTGGACTACATCGTCAAAGACGGCGAGGTGATCATCGTCGACGAGTTCACCGGTCGCACCATGCCGGGCCGGCGCTGGTCCGAGGGCCTGCACCAGGCCATCGAGGCCAAGGAGGGGGTGCCCATCCAGGCGGAGAACCAGACCCTCGCCTCCATCACCTTCCAGAATTACTTCCGCCTGTACGAGAAACTGGCGGGCATGACCGGCACCGCCGACACCGAGGCCTACGAATTCCAGCAGATCTACGGGCTGGAGGTGACCGTCATCCCCACCAACAAGCCCGTCCAGCGCAAGGATCTGGGCGATCTGGTCTATCTCACCCAGAAGGAAAAGTACCAGGCCATCCTCGAAGACATCAAGGCCTGCCGCGAGCGCGGCCAGCCGGTGCTCGTGGGCACCGCCTCCATCGAGGTCTCGGAGATCATTTCCAACCTGTTGAAAAAGGAAAAGATTCCCCACGAAGTTCTGAACGCCAAGCAGCACGCCCGCGAGGCGGAGATCATCGCTCAGGCGGGGCGCCCCGGGGCGGTGACCATCGCCACCAACATGGCCGGTCGTGGTACCGACATCGTCCTCGGGGGCAACCTGGAGGCGGAGCTGGCCGCCCTGGGCGAGGACCCCGATCCGGACGAGGTGGCGCGGGTGAAGGCCGATTGGGAGGAGCGTCACCGCAAGGTCATCGAGGCCGGCGGCCTGCACGTCATCGGCACCGAGCGGCATGAGTCGCGGCGCATCGACAACCAGTTGCGCGGTCGTTCCGGGCGTCAGGGCGACCCGGGTTCCACCCGTTTCTATCTCTCCCTGGAAGACGATCTGATGCGCATCTTCGCCTCCGAGCGGGTGTCCGCATTGATGCAGAAATTGGGCATGGAGGAAGGGGAGGCCATCGAGCATCCGTGGGTCTCCAAGGCCATCGAGAACGCCCAGCGCAAGGTGGAGGGGCGCAACTTCGACCTGCGCAAGCAGTTGCTGGAGTACGACGACGTGGCCAACGAGCAGCGCAAGGTCGTGTACGAGCAGCGTAACGAGATCATGGATTCGGAGGACATCTCCGAGACTATCCAGGGGCTCATCGACGATGTGGTCGAAGCGTTCATCGACCGCTACATTCCGCCGCGCAGCGTCGACGACCTGTGGGACATCCCTGGCCTGGAGAAGGCCCTGGAGGAGGAGTTCGGCCTGCGCCTGCCCATCGCCCGGTGGCTGGAAGAGGACGAAGAACTGCACGAGGAGCCCCTGCGCGAGCGCATCCGCGAGGCGGTGCACGCCGCCTACCGGGCCAAGGAAGAGGAAGTGGGCGCACAGGCCATGCGCTACCTGGAGAAGGCGGTCATGTTGCAGGTGTTGGATACCGCATGGAAGGAACACCTGGCGGCGATGGACTACCTGCGCCAAGGCATTCATCTACGCGGCTATGCCCAGAAGAACCCCAAGCAGGAGTACAAGCGCGAGGCCTTCGAGCTGTTCCAGCGCATGTTGGAGCGCATCAAGTCGGAGGTGGTCTCCATCTTGCTTCGCATCCAGGTGCGTGCCGAGGAGGAAGTGGCACAATTGGAGGCGGCTCGCCGTCCCCGTGCCCAACTGAACTTCCAGCACCCCCAGGTACAGGGATTGGCCGCTGAGGCTGCGCCCTCCCAGGCCGGTGGGGGCGAGGTGGTGCGGGAATCTCGTCCCTTCGTTCGCCCCGACCGCAAGATCGGCCGCAACGAGCCCTGCCCCTGCGGGTCGGGCAAGAAATACAAGCATTGCCACGGCCGGGCCGCTTGATCTTCCGGGCGTGGCCCGGAGAGAGGAGGAGCCATGCCCTTGGGAAATCGACCGTTCACTGAAAAACGCGCCTATGTGCGCATGCGCATGGATTGCCCCATGGATTACCGCCGCGAAGGGGCCCCGCGCCGCCCCGCCACCTGCCTCAATCTGAGTGTGGGTGGGGTGTTGTTCCGCACCGACGAACCCATCGACGTGGGCCAGCGCCTGGCCATCCACGTCACTCCCACCCTCCCCATCTCACCACCCCTGGCTGCCACCGTGGAGGTGCTGCGGGTGGAGCAGCCGGCCCCGGGGACCTACCACGTGGCCGGCGTCATCACCGAGGTGGCTTGAAACGGCTTTTCAAGAGTTTTTCAAGACGGCGCGCAAGCGCCGTTTTTTCTGAGCCGCTCAGCGCCAGCCGAAGCGGATGAGGTCGCCGGGGTGCAGGCGTACCTGGGGGGATTCCAGCTCGCCGAGGGCGAACTGGGGCTGCACTTGGCGCACGGTGAGGGCGGCCACCGGTGTCTCCCGGTAGCCCAGGAAACGGTCGTTGAGGCCGCGCAGCGGCTGCGGGTCGAGGCGATAGGTCATGAGCAGGTCGCCGGGCTGGACGGCGGCGGTGCTGCCGGCGTCGAAGGTCACCGTGTCGCCTTCCACCGCCACCACGCGGGCGGTGAAGGGGAGGGGGGCGAGGTCCCGGTGGACCAGTTCCCGTTGGCGTTCGAGCACCTGGAGGAGGGCGCGTCCTACCGGATGACCTTGGAAGGCAGGCAGGGAAAAGGGCGTCAGGCCGGCGGGCAGGGGCGCGGCGGCAGGGACCCGCTCGCTGATGCGGTGGCGGGCGAGGAGGGCGCCGGAGAGGCCGTCGAAGACGAACAGCTCCGTCTCGATGTCGCGCCTACGCCGCAGCCAGGTGCCCGAGAAGCCCAGGTCGCGGATGGTGCCGGCGACGAGAAACTGCACCCCCAGGCGTTCGGCCAAGGCGGCCACCGCACCCGGGTCGCTCCCGGCCAGGGTGTCGCCGTGCAGGAGGTAGTCGCTGCCGTCCACGGTCAAATAATGGCCGCTCTGTGCCAGGGCGCGCAGGAGGGCGCGCGGCCAGGCACGTTCGATGCCGGCCAGGTCGCTCACCTGGCGGGGGTTTTCGATGGCGAACTGGAGGGCCGCCACCCGCTTGCGGTAGTCGCCTCCGGCGGGCTTCTCGCGGCTGCCGGGGGCGGGGGTGTGGGCGCGGATGCGTACGTGGTAGATGTCTCCCTCGCGCCATTCGTCCAGCACGCGCATGCCCTCCACCGGGCCGTCGGCGTTGATGCGGGCACTGTCGATGACGAGGACGTGGCCGGAGACGGCGGAGGCGCTCTGCACCCAGGCACGGGTCTGCAGGGCGGCCTGACGCATGGCGTCCTGGATGGCTTGCTGGCGGGCCATCTGCACCGCCCCGTCGACGATGATCGCGCTCCCCTCGGCCTCTACCAGGCGCGCCCAGCCAGGGGCGGCGAGGGTCATCAGGCAGAGGGCGAGGAGCAGGCGCACGGGTTCACTGCTCCTGGCTGAAATAGAAGGTGTCGGCGCCGGCGGGGGCGGCGCGGCTCAGGGTGGCGGCGGGAATGGGGCGCACGCCGGTGTCCGCCGGCAGCTCGTTTCCCACTTCGAGGCAAGGATCGTGATCGGGATCGCTTTGGGCGCGGGGGTTCTCCAGCACGGCGTTGAGGAAACCCCGGTCCACGGTCAGCTCCACCACCGTTTCGTAGGCGCCGTCCTCGGAGGGGGAGACCTCCATCACCTTGGCGCCACGGATGAAGGTGTCCAGGAAGACCCGGTAGCGGTCCTTCTCCACCACCATGTCGCCGATGGTGGTACCGCCCCAGATGCGCAGGCCGTTGACCCGCTCGGCGAGGCTGCGCAGGGCATCCAGCTTGGCTGCGCGCATGGCCATCAGGCGCCGCTGGGGATCAGGGTAGAACGCCTTGGGCGGTGCCCCGTAGCCGGTGACGCTGATCTTCACCCGATCCGCCTTGTGCCCGCCGGGAGTGGCGAAGAAGAAGCCCTGGCGCTCCATGCGCACTTGTGGTGTGCAACGGGGGTCCACTGCTGCTTGCTTCATGGTCGCCGACTGGGGTTGGGGAGCGACGGCCGGGGTAAGGGGCGGCAAGGTCTTGCCCGCGACCGGGGCCGGAT